>NZ_JBEZDN010000043.1:0-11138 GCF_040648315.1 Pseudonocardia sp. NPDC049154 | reverse complement strand
CCACAGTGTCGACCTCCCTCATTTCCCCACCCCCCCCCCCACCGCGCACACCACCCCATCCCTCGTCGTGGGGGGCTATCGCCCCCGGGCCAAAAACCGCCACTCACAGGGGCTTGAGCGTGGTGCAGAGGTCGAGGAGGCGGGTGCGGAGCGGGGCGGCGCGCTCGGCGAAACCCTGCTGCGCCCGGGCGTACTCGGCGCGGCCCTCGGGCGTCTCGATGCGCACCGGGGCGTACCCGCGGTCGGCGAGGTCGTAGGGGCTGGCCCGCATGTCGAGCTCGCGGACCTCGGCGGCCAGCGCGAAGCAGTCCCCGAGCAGCTCGGCCGCGGTGGCCGGGAGCAGCTTGTACGCCCACTTGTAGAGGTCCATGGTCGCGTGCAGGCACCCCGGCTGCTCCAGCGCGACCTGGTCCTCACGGGTCGGCCGGTGCCGGTTGAGCGGGCGCGCCGCCGCGGTGAAGAAGCGGAACGCGTCGTGGTGCGTGCAGGTCACCGGCATCGACTCGACGACGGCGTCGGTGCCCGCCGCGCCGAGCCGCAGCGGCACGGCCCCGTGGCGCGGCCGGTCGGTGCGGTAGACCATCGCCCACTCGTGCAGCCCGAAGCAGCCGTAGCGGGCGGGGCGGGCGGCCGTCGCCGAGACCAGCCCGTGTACGAAGCCCGCGGTCCGGTGTAGCCGTTCGGGCAGCAGCGCCGGATCGAGGACGACGCCGCCCCCGTCCGGCCGGTAGCCCGGGCGACTGGTGAACTCGCGGACGTCGCCGAGCAGCCGGACACCCGGGCCGGGCTGCCACTGCTCGAGCTGCGCGGGCCGCAGCGAGTAGTAGGTGAACAGGAAGTCCTGCACCGGATGCGGTTCGCGGCGGCGCCGGCGCTCCCGGTGCGGCCCGGTCCAGCGCTCCATCCGGGTGCGGTGGGCGGCCGCCCGGGCCCGCCAGGCGGACTCGTCGAGTTCCTCGGTCACCACGTCCCGCAACGCTACGCGGCGCGATCTGCCCAGGTCACCGGGGGTCGTGAGTGCCGACAGCCGCTAGAGGGGCAGTCGGCACTCACGGGTCAGGCCTCGCTGGTGTGGGTGGCGTCGCGGACCGTGCCGACGTAGTGCTCGATCAGGTCCTCCATCGCCACCATGCCGACGGTGGCGCCGAACCGGTCGACGGCGCGGGCGAGGTGCGCGCGGGTGGTGCGCAGGGCGGCGACGGCCTCGTCGAGCCGGGCGTCCGCGGGCACCTCGGGCAGGCCGCGGACCCGGGTGAGGGGGATGACGGCCTCGGGATCGTCGATGAGGTCGAGCACGTCCTTGATGTGCAGGTACCCGGTGAAGCGGCCGTCCGGGGCGCGCAGCGGGAAGCGCGAGAACCCGGTCTGCTCCACCGCGCGCTGGACGTCCCCGACCCGCGGCCGCACGGGCAGCGAGACGAGCTCCCCGGACGGCACGAGCACGTCGCCGACGGTGGCCTCGGCGGACCGCAGGGTGCGGGAGATCCGGGTGGACTCCTCGTCGTCGAGCAGGCCCTCGCGGCGGGAGTCCGCGATCATCTCCGACAGCTCGCCCGAGGTGAACGCCGTCTCCAGCTCGTCCTTCGGCTCGATCCGCAGCAGCCGCAGGGTGAGGTTCGCCATGTGGTTGAACAGGTCGATGAAGGGCCGCATCACGGTCGTGAACACCAGGAACGGCGGGACCAGCAGGATCGCCGCGCGCTCCGGGCCCGCGATCGAGATGTTCTTCGGCACCATCTCGCCGAGCAGGATGTGCGCCACCGACACCAGCGCGAGCGACAGCGCGAAGGCGATCGGGTGCAGTGCGGCCTCGGGCAGCCCCGCCCACTCCAGCGGCGCCTCGATGAAGTGCGCGACGGCGGGCTCGCCGAGCCGGCCCAGCAGCAGCGACGCGATCGTGATGCCGAGCTGCGAGGCCGCGAGCATCCGGGCCAGGTCGGCGCTCGCGCGCAGCACGGTCCGGGCCCCGGCGACGCCGCTGTCGGCCATCGCCTCCAGCCGGTCCTTGCGCGCGCTGATCAGGGCGAACTCCGCCATCACGAAGAACGCGTTGGCGCCCAGCAGCAGGATCGCCGCGAGGACGGCGAGGATGTCGCTACCCACGGGCCACCGCCTCGGGCGCCAGCCGCGCGAGCCGCAGCTCGGCGACGCGGTTGCGGTCGCGGCGCATCACGGTGACCCGCCAGCCGTCGACCGTGACGTCGTCGCCCACGTCCGGGATCCGGCCCAGCTTCTCCAGCACCATCCCCGCCAGGGTCTCGTAGTCGCCCTCGGGCATCCGGAAGCCGGTGGCCTCGTCGACCTCGTCGGCGCGCATGAGCCCGGAGACGAGCCAGCTGTCCCGGCCGAGCGGGCGCACCCGGGCCTGCTCGGCGCGGTCGTGCTCGTCCCGGACGTCGCCGACGATCTCCTCGATCAGGTCCTCGAGGGTCACCAGGCCCGCGGTGCCGCCGTACTCGTCGACGACCACGGCGGTCTGCAGCCCGGACTCGCGCAGCCGGGAGAGCAGCTCGTCGCCGTCCAGGGAGGCGGGGACGATCTCGGCGGGCTGGACGAGATCCCGTACCGGCGTGCGCGCGCGAGCGCTCGGCTCGACGCCGAAGGCCTGCTTGACGTGCACCAGCCCGAGGACGGCGTCGGGATCGCCGTCGTGCACCGGGAAGCGGGAGTGGCCGCTGCGCCGGGCGAGGGCGACGAGGTCGGCGACCGAGTCCGCGGCGTCGAGGGTGTCGACGCGTACCCGCGGGGTCATGAGGTCCTCGGCGACCCGGTCGGTGAACCGCAGCGACCGGTCGAGCAGCGCGGCGGTGCCCTCGTCGATCGTGCCGTGCTCGGCGCTGGACCGGACCAGCGAGCTGAGCTCGTGCGGCGACCGGGCCGACCGCAGCTCCTCGGCGGGCTCGACGCCCAGCCGGCGGACGATCGCGTTGGCCGAGCTGTTGAGCAGGTCGATCAGCCAGCGGAAGGCGTGGGCGAACGCGCTCTGCAGCCAGACGACGGCGCGCGCGGTCTCCAGCGGCCTGGCGATCGCGATGTTCTTGGGCACCAGCTCGCCGAACACCATCGACAGGGTCGTGGCGATCAGCAGGGAGGCGATCGTGGCCGCGCCGGCCGCCATCCCCTCGGACAGGCCGACGGCGGTGAGCCCCGGCCGGATCAGCTCCGCGATCGCGGGCTCGGCGATGTAGCCGGTGGCCAGGGTCGTGACCGTGATGCCCAGCTGGCTGCCGGAGAGCTGGAAGGACAGTGCGCGGTGCGCCCGCTGCACCGCCCGCGCCCGCCGGTCGCCGACGGCGGCGACGTGCGAGTCGACCTGGCTGCGCTCCAGCGCGGTCAGCGAGAACTCCGAGGCCACCGAGATCGCGGTGCCCAGGGTCAAGGCGACCACGGCCAGCAGGCCGAGGAGGGAGAGGAGGACGGTCACCGGGGCCGCCGGAGGGGCCGGGCCGGGTGACGCTCCCGGGATCGGTGCAGCCGGGCCGGGCCCGGCGCGCTACTGCCTGACGGTCCTGCGGACGCGGACGGCAACGGGACTCCTGTCGGACTCGGGTGCACGCGCCCCGGACAGCGGTACCGGGGGCGCTCGGCCGAGTCTAGGGCGCGCGGTGCCGTCCCGCCCCCGACGGTGGCCGCACCGGCGGCGGGTTCCTCCTGACGGACGCGGCCCCGGCTCCTCACCGCGTCCGGACGCGGACCTCCCGCGCGCCCCGGACCTGGCGAACCCGCTCCGCCTCGGCCTCGGCCGCCCCGGTCTCGGCCGCGGTGAGGGGCCGGAACGCGTCGACGGTGATCTCCAGCACTCGCCCCCGTGCCCGGGTGCGCCACACCCCGGCGACCTCGCCGTCGACGGCCACCACACCGGGTGCCCCGATCGCGCGCCAGATCACCGACCGGTGCTCCTTGGCCGGGACCAGCAGCTCCCGGTCCCGCCCCTGCAGGTACGGGTCGGAGGGCGGCAGCAGCCGGACGACGCCGGCCGGGTCCGGGGCGGGTCCGGCCAGCTCGTCGAGCAGCGTGGGCGGGCAGAGCACCGACCGGCCGTCGACGGTCACGGGCACGAGGTCGACCGGAAGGGCCGGCCGTGCGGCGGTCGTGGACGTGCCGAGGAACCCGGCGACGTCCGAGGCCGCGGCGGGCGCGAAGAGGTCGAGGTAGGCGGCGACGACGGGGCCGGCGCCGGCGGCGTCGTCGGCGGGCGGGCCGGGCCAGTCCGGGATCGCCTCCAGGACGACGGGTTTCGTGCCCGGGCGCAGGCGCGCCCCGGCGGGCAGCCCCGCCAGCCGCAGCAGCTGCTCGGCCACGTGGTGCACCCCGCAGGGGCCGCACCACGGCGAGAGCGCCGCCGGGACGATCCGGGTGACCTCGGTGCTGAGCCCGCCCTTGACCAGCGGCCCGCCGGACAGCACGGTCGCGACCGCCTCGGCCACGGTCCGGATCGCGCTCCGGGCGGCCGCACCCTTCGCCTCGAGCCGGGCGCGCTGCCAGCCGAGGCGGGCAGCGGCGTCGGCGTCGGAGACCGGCCAGCAGGCCGCCGCAAGCGGGACCAGGTCCGCGTCCGGGTGCAGGTGCGGGGCACCGCGGTGGGACCACACGACGCTCGCGTCCGGCGGGGCCTCCGCCGGGGCCTCCCGCAGCCGCGCGGCCAGGGCCAGCGGTAGCGACCCCGGCGGGGTGTCCTGCACGCCGAGGCGGAGCACCCGCAGCTCCGCCGGGTCGGCCGTGGTGCGCGCCGCGAGCCCGTGCGCCGCGAACCGGTGGGCGAGGACGCGGCGGCGGTCCAGCGCGGGGGTCGTCCCGGACATACCGTGCATCCTCCCGGGTATCCCGTGGGGGCGTCCGGTCGATCACGCTTCGCGGCGGAGTGGTTCACCCCACGTCGCGGGGGTCGGCCGGCCGATCGACGTCTAGGTTGGACCTCCATCGCACCCGAAGAACCCGACAGGACCGAGGTCCCGATGCCCGCGACGGTGCAGGCCACAGAGCAGACCGACCGCCGTGCCCCACGGCACGTGCTCCCGCCCGGCGTCCCGGGCGCCTCCCTCGGCCATCGCGACGGGGGCTCCTCGCCGTTCGTCGACTTCGACCGCGCTTCCTGGGCCCGGCTGGGGGAGACGAGCCCGCTGCCGCTCACCGCGGCGGAGCTGGAGCGGGTGCGCTCCCTGGGCGACGCGGTCGACCTCGCCGAGGTGCGCGAGGTGTACCTGCCGCTGTCCCGGCTGCTGAACCTGCACGTGCAGGAGGGCGGGCGGCTCTACCGCGCCTACCGCACCTTCCTGGGCGGCACCGCCGCGCGCACCCCGTTCGTGATCGGGGTCGCGGGGTCGGTCTCGGCGGGCAAGTCCACGACCGCACGCCTGCTGCGGCTGCTGCTGGCCCGCTGGCCCCAGCACCCGCGGGTGGAGCTGGTCACCACGGACGGCTTCCTGTACCCGAACGCCGAGCTGGAGCGGCGCGGGCTCATGCAGCGCAAGGGCTTCCCGGAGTCCTACGACCGGCGGGCGCTGCTGCGGTTCGTCACCGAGGTCAAGGCGGGCCGCGCCGAGGTGACCGCGCCGGTCTACTCCCACCTGGTCTACGACATCGTCCCCGACGAGCGGCTGGTCGTCCGGCGCCCGGACATCCTGCTCATCGAGGGGCTCAACGTCCTGCAGCCGGCCTCGGGCAACACGGCCCTGACGGTCAGCGACTTCATCGACTTCTCGGTCTACGTCGACGCCGCCACCCAGGACCTGCGCCGCTGGTACGTCGACCGTTTCCTCAAGCTGCGCGAGACCGCCTTCCGCGATCCGGCCTCGTACTTCCGCCGGTACGCCGAGCTGGACCACGACGCGGCCGTGGCGCACGCCGAGAACATCTGGGCCACGATCAACGGTCCGAACCTGGAGGAGAACATCCTCCCGACCCGCGGCCGGGCCAGCCTGGTCCTCACCAAGGGCCCGCGGCACGACGTCACGCGGATCCGGCTGCGGAAGGTCTGACCGCGCAGGCCAGGGGGACCGGGCACTGTCCGAACTGTCCGGCTGGCAGGATGGACGGATGACCGCGGAGCACGTCCCGCCGCCCGATCACCCGGTCGAGACGCCCGTCGCACCCGACGTGGAGGACCCGGAGCTCACCGAGGAGGCCACCCGGCTGCGGCTCGCCGTCGGCCGGCTGCACCGGCGGATCCGGATCGACGGCGGGGACTCGCTGCCCCCGCTGCAGCTCTCCGCCCTGGTGACGATCGCGATGCACGGCCCGCTGCGGCTCTCCGAGCTGGCGAAACGCGAGGCCGTCACGGCCCCGACCATGTCCCGGGTGCTCGGCGCGCTCGACGACCAGGGCCTCGTCGTCCGCGCGCCGGACCCGCAGGACGCCCGCGGTGTGCTGATCACGCTGTCGGACAAGGGCAGGGTCCGACTGGACGAGATCCGCACCCACCGCACCGCGCTCGTCGCCCGCCGCCTGCAGCGCCTCGACGCCGAGCAGCGCGCCGTCATCCGGGCGGCGCTGCCCGCCATCGAGGCCCTGCTCGAGGACGAGTAGCACCGGAGGCGGAGCAGGGCTCAGGCCGGCTCGCCGTCGACCAGCACCTCGACGCCGTCGCCCCAGAAGCTGAGCAGGCCCGCGACCCGGCTCGACTCCGGCAGCGGTGTGTCGTACTCCCAGGCCGCGTCGGCGATCTCGGTGCCGTCGGGCAGCACCGCGGTCCAGTAGCGGGCCTCGCCCTTGTAGGGGCAGCGGGTGCGGGTGTCGGACGGGCGCAGCTCGACCCGGACCGCGTCCTGCGGCAGGTACCAGCGGTTCGGCAGGCCGGTCTCGGAGAGCACGGCCGGGGCGTCGGACTCCGCCAGCACCGTGTCGCCGTGCCGGACCTGGACGTGCCGGCGGGTCGGCCGGACGTCGACGCGGGTGTACGGGTCGGCGAGGTGGGCGAAGACCTGCTCCTCCTCGTCGTACCAGGCGTCGAGGGCGTTCCAGTAGAAGGCGGCGTAGCCCTTCAGCCACGTCGCCTCGGGCTTCGGCTCGGGGTAGGACCAGACGGCGTTCTCCGCGGTCCGGTCGCCCACGACCAGCGAGTGGTAGCTCGCGTCGCCCTTGAACGGGCAGTGCGTCGAGTGGTCGGTGGGGACGAGCACCTCCGCGTCGACGTCGTCGAACGGCACGTACAGCACCGGGAGGAGGGCGGTCTCGTGGACCAGCACGCCCCGGGTGGTGTCGACGACCGTCCGGCCGGCGAACTCCGCGCGGATGCGGCGCGGGAAGGGCTGGGCGAACAGCTTGTGGGCCGGGCCGTCGATCGCGTAGTTGACGGTGGTGGGTGAGTCGGGGGCCAGGGGTCCCTCGCGTCGGGTGAGTCCCATGTCACGGCCAACCCCCGCCCGCGGCCCGGCATTCCGCTGCGGCTTCCGCAGTGCCCACTTCCCTGTGCCCACTTCCGCTGTGCGCGGTAAGTGGTGCTCCAGCACCACTTACCGCGCACAGGCGCGTCAGCGCAGGTCGAGCGCCACCTCGTAGTCCCGCAGCCAGGCGTCGACGTCGAGGACCCGTTCGAGCTGGGTGCGGGCGTTCATCCCGGTGGTCCCGTCGAGCGGGGCGTCGATCCGGGCCGCCACGGCCGCGCGGTCGATCAGCGGGGCCGCGGGCGAGTCGTCGCGGCGCAGCAGGTCCGCGGCACGCTCGCGCAGCTCCTTCTCGTAGGTGTCGTCCTGCGTCGACGGGTACGGGCTCTTCACCCGCTGCACCACGGACTCGGGCAGCAGGTGCGCCGTGGCGTGGCGCAGCAGGCTCTTCTCCCGGCCGTCGAAGGTCTTGTGCACCCAGGGCGTGCCGAAGACGTACTCGACGAGCCGGTGGTCGCAGAAGGGCACCCGCACCTCCAGGCCCACCGCCATGCTCATCCGGTCCTTGCGGTCGAGCAGGTTCGGCAGGAACCGGGTGAGGTAGAGGAAGCAGATCTCGCGCATCCGCCGCTCGTGCGGGTCGTCGGCGGCCGGCCCGGTCAGCTCCGGGACCTCGGCGAGCGCCGCCCGGTACTGCGCCTCCAGATGCCCCGGCAGGTCGAGGCGCCCGGCCAGGCCCGCGTCCAGCAGGCCCGGATCGGCCGGGTCGGCCTTCATCATCCGGCCGGCGAGCCACGGGAACGTGTCGGCCGCGACCGTGTCCGGGTCGTGAAAGTCCCGGTACCCGCCGAAGACCTCGTCCGCGGACTCGCCCGAGAGCGCCACCGTCGACCGCTCCCGGACGGCTCTGAACAGCAGGTAGAGCGAGGTGTCCATGTCGCCGAGGCCCATCGGCAGGTCCCGGGCGTGCAGCGCGGCGCGCCGGACGTCGGGGTCCATCAGCTGCTCGGTCGAGAGCCGGATGTCGGTGTGGTCCGTGCCGACGTGCGCGGCCACCTCCCGGACGTACGGGGCGTCGGGCGTGCCGCGGACGTCGTCGGCCCGGAAGTTGTCCTCGTAGCCGGAGAAGTCCACGGCGAAGGACCGGACCCGGCCCTCGGTGTACCGCGCGGCGAGCGCGGTCAGGGCGCTGGAGTCGAGCCCGCCGGAGAGCAGGGTGCACAACGGGACGTCGGCCACGAGCTGGCGCCGCGCGGTGTCCTCGAGCAGGTCGGCGACCCGGCGGACCGTGGTCGGGACGTCGTCCGTGTGCCCGGTGTCCGCGAGCTGCCAGTACCGCTCCTCGCGCAGCCTTTCGCGGGTGACCCGCACGAGTGCGCCCGGCGGCACCTCGCGCATCCCGGCGAACACCGCGTTCGACGGGTCGTGCACCCAGGACAGCAGCCGGCGCAGGCCGTCGAGCGTGACCCGGCGCTCCACCCGCGGGTCGGCGAGGATCGCCTTGGGCTCGGAGCCGAACAGCACGCCGTCGGCGGTGGGCAGGTAGTAGAGCGGCTTGATCCCGAGCCGGTCGCGGACGAGCAGGAGCTCCTGCGCCGCAGGGTCCCACAGCGCGTACGCGAACATGCCGTTCATCCGCCGGACGGCCTCGCGCGGGTCACGCCGGCCCCACTCGCGGTGGGCGTGCAGCACGACCTCCGTGTCGGAGTCCGTGCGGAACGTGTGGCCCTTCGCCACCAGCTCGGCCCGGAGCTCGCGGAAGTTGTAGGTCTCGCCGCTGTAGACCAGCACCGCCTCGGGGTCGTGCGTGCCCGGCCGCGGCGGCAGGGCCATCGGCTGCCGTCCGCCGGGGACGTCGATCACCGCCAGCCTGCGGTGCCCCAGCGCGGCGTGGGCGTCGAGGAACAGGCCCTCGTCGTCCGGCCCGCGGCAGGCCATGGTCCCGGTCATCGCGGCCAGGACCTCCCGCCGCTCGTCGTCCCGCCGTCCCTGCCGGAACTCGACACCACCGCAGATACCGCACATTCGCGGCGCCTCCTCGTCACGTCGTGTAACACCTGCGTAACGCAGCCGTGATCGGATTGCACGACGAAACATTGCGGGCCGCAATACGGGTACGATCGATTCATGCCCGAACGACCGATTTCCGCGGAGGGGTGACCCCGTGACGTCGACCACTGGTGCGGTCGCGCCCGAGAATCCGGCCCAGGACTCGCTGCACCGCCTCGAACACGAGATCACCGTGCTGATCCGGCGCACGCTGGAGCCCGTCTGGTCCGGCGGCTACGGCGCGCACGAGGCCGTGGACCGCTACACCTATCCCGTGCTCGCGGCGCTCGACGAGAACGGGGCGCAGTCGCTCACGCTGCTCACCGCGCGGCTGGGCGTGAGCAAGCCGACGGCGAGCCGGCAGGTCTCCCGGCTCTCCCGCGCGGGGCTCGTCGACGTCCGGCCGGACGAGCGCGACTCGCGGTCGGTCGTCGTGTCGCTGACCGCCGAGGGACTGGCCCAGCGGGAGCTCGTCCGCGAGGCCCGGCTGCGCCCGCTGCAGGCCGTGCTGGAGTCCTGGCCGCAGGAGGACCGGGAGTCGCTCGGCATGCTGCTCGAGCGGTTCAACGAGGACCTGGACACGTACCGGGAACAGGGCGGACGCTGAGGCGGCACACGTCGCTCGGCGGGCGGCCCGGCCGGTACCCCCGGACGGCGGCGGCGCGGGGCGACGAACGGGCGACACGCTGTGCCCGGCGTGGCCCGCCACGGCGAACCCGGTGATGCCATAGTGGAGGTGCCGGCCACGTCCCGGTCGCGTCACGTATCGCGCCCGGCGTCCGGGCGCTCCGACAGGGGGAGGGGGAGCCGGTGGACACGCTCGTCGCGCTGGTCGGGCAGCTGCTGTCCGTGCTGCGCGAGACCGTGGCCCCGCAGGCCTGCCCGGGTGTCTGGGCCTGGGCGACCTCGGCGCTGGGCCTCGGCGTCGGGCTCCTGCCGGCCGCGGGCGCCCTGGTCGTGGCGCTGCTGCGGCGGCGGTTCGGCGCCGCGTACGGGGGCGGGCGCGGGGTGCTCCTGGCCGGGATCGGCCTGCTGACCGCCGGACTGCTCCCGCTGCTCGTGTTCGTGGCCGCGGGGCGGGTGTTCGCCGCCTCCACCGGACGTGGGGCCGTGCCCGGTCTGACCGGTGCCGCGGCGCGCTCGCTGCGCTCCACCGAGTGCTTCGTCGGGGCACAGAGCACCTACCTCGGCTCCGGCACCGTCGGCGACGCGTTCGACCCGTCCGACCCGGTCCGGCTCGGCGTCGCCGTCCTGCTCCTCGGCGTCGTCCCCCTGATCACCGCGGTGTTCGTCGGGATCCAGGCCCGGCTGGCGCTGCGCCGCGGACCCGCCTGGCCCGCCCGGTTCTTCTGGGGCCCCACCCTGGCGCTGGCCGTGCTCACCGCCGGGGTGCCCGCGGGCGCGGCCGAGCACCTGTGGGTCGGGGCCTGCCTGGGGGCCTTCGCCGGGATGCTGCTGATCAGCGCCGTGCCGCCGCCGTCGCGCGAGACGGTCCGGCGCTCGCTGCAGCCCGCGGGCCCGGTCCGCGAGAAGCGGCCGGCCGAGACCGGCGAGCAGCGGCTCGCCCGGCTCAAGGAGCGGATGCAGCCGATCGTGCAGCTCCCCTCTGCGGAGGAGCGCCGGTCCGACGGCTCCGCGCAGGCACCCCGGCCGCAGTACGCCGACTTCGACAGCAGCCGGCTGCCCGTCGCGCCGCGCCGAGCGCGGTGGTGATCGCAGTCAACTCCAGGGAGGCGGACGGGCGCGACCCGTCCTGGCTGTGGGACG
>NZ_JBEZDN010000042.1:0-56045 GCF_040648315.1 Pseudonocardia sp. NPDC049154 | reverse complement strand
CGCCGCGGGGGCCGCCGAGGGGTACACGGCGCCCGCGCACGAGATCCGGGCGCGACGGGCGCAGCATCGCCGTCGCCGATCTGGCCACCGACCCGCGGTGGCCGCGGTTCGGCCCGCGGGCCGCGGCGCTCGGGGCGCGGTCGCTCATGGCCGTCCGGCTGTTCACCGACGACGAGGACACGATCGCCGTGCTGAACCTCTACGGCACCCGGCCGCACGCCTTCACCGCGGCCGACGAGGACACCGTCGCCATCCTCGCCGCGCACGCCGCCGTCGCCATCGACGCCGCGCGCACCCGCGTCCAGCTGCAGGAGGCCGTCCGCAGCCGGCAGGTGATCGGCGAGGCGATCGGCATCCTCAAGGAGCGCTACACCATCAGCTCCGACGAGGCCTTCCGCCGCCTGCGCCGCGCCTCGCAGGACCTCAACGTCAAGCTGCACGCCATCGCCCGGCACCTCAGCGAGGAGGCCAACCGTGCGGCCGCCCGGCACAGCGCCTGACGCCGTCCGCCTCAGGCCGCCAGCAGCTCGAGGAGCCGGGCGCGTTCCGGGCCGGGCGGCGCCGGCGGGACGTCGCCGGTGTGCCGCTCGACGGCGGCGCGCACGGCCGGCCGGGCGAACACCTCCGGCGGCTGGGCCGTG
This sequence comes from Pseudonocardia sp. NPDC049154, assembly GCF_040648315.1. Classification (NCBI taxonomy): domain Bacteria; kingdom Bacillati; phylum Actinomycetota; class Actinomycetes; order Pseudonocardiales; family Pseudonocardiaceae; genus Pseudonocardia; species Pseudonocardia sp. NPDC049154. The sequence goes on along the minus strand of NZ_JBEZDN010000042.1, from coordinate 55,404 downwards.
CAGAGCACGATCTCCAGCACGCCGCGGAAGGCGTCGGGATCGACGGCGGCCGCGGCCAGCAGGGACATGGTCGCCGGGTCCGGCGCCGGCGGCGCCGTCCCCTCGCGCGCGGCCGTCATCTCGGCGATCCGGATCCGGTCCGCGCCGATCTGGTTCCGCACGAAGGGTGCGACCACCGCCTCGGTCCGCCCGTGGAAGTCGTGGGCCAGCGCCGCGGGGTCGGCGAGGTGGGCGCGCACGGTGTGCCGCAGGAGCTGCGCGTGCACCACGCCGACCGACAGCCCGCGACCCGCCGACGGGTTGGTGCAGGCCCAGGCGTCGCCGACCGGGACGAACCCGGTCACCACCGGCCGCCCGTCCACGACGTAGCGGCGGTGCGAGTCCAGGATCCCGGCCATGGGGCGGACCCCGCCCACCGGCGTCCCGTCGAGCCAGTGCGCCTGCAGTGGGCAGTCCGCGACCAGCCGGTCGAAGACCCGCGGCTCGCGCAGGGCCCGCAGGGCGTGGTCCGCGCTCGCCCCGAAGACGGTCACCGACCACGTGTCGTTGTCGCTGCGCAACGTCAGCAGCGAGATGCTGCCCATCGGCATGATCGCCCGGCCGCGCAGCTGCGGCGGGGTGTCCCCGTGGAAGAAGCGGGTGTAGTAGACGAAGCCGCGGTCCTCGGACTCCTCGCGCAGCGGTCGCGCCCCGACGCCTCCAGCCAGGTCGCCGCCCGCGTCCGCCGGCCCGTCGCGTCGACGACGAGGTCGGCGGGCAGGGTCTCCCCTCCGGTCGTGACCACGCCGGTGACGTGCGGGACACCGTCGAGCGCCGACGCCCCGGTCGTCACTGCCGCGACCTTCGTGCCGCGCCGCACCTCGACCCCCGGCTCCCGGTCGGCGAGCTCGGCGAAGACCGCCTCGACGACCGGGCGCCGCCCCGTGACGAAGCGCAGGTCCTCGTCGCCGGGGCGCGGGGTCCGGTCGCGCAACGTCGGCGGCGCCGCGGCCAGGTAGTCGACCCACACGCACCCGGCCTTCTCCAGCAGCCCGACCACCTCGGGCAGCTCCTCGTCGCACACCTGCCGGAAGCGGGCGAACAGGTTGTGCGGCTGGCGGAACTGCGCCACCCCGGTCCGCCTCCAGCTCCCCCACGCCTCCTCGGCCGTCGCCGGTGCCCGCTCGGCGTCGCCCTCCAGCACCGTGACGTCGTGCCCGTCCCGGGCGAGCATCACCGCGGCGGCGAGCCCGATCACCCCGCCACCGCACACCACGATCGACCCCACCGCGTCACCACCCCGCTCCGGCCCGTCACTCCGGGCGAACCACCTGTTCCGGGAGGGGAGCAGTCCGATCTCGGGGCTGATACGTCCTTTCGGTCCGCTTGTCCCCAGCCGTCGCCACCTCGGCCCAGCGGCGGGCCGAGGAGGGGTGACCCCGGGCTCTCAGCGCTCGTCCACCACCCGCCGGGCCTTGAAGGTGGTCTCCGGCAAGGTGCCCGGGGCCAGGATCGTCGCGGGGACCCGGATCCCGAGCACCCGCTTGAGCGCCTCCTCGGCGGGTGCACGCAAGGCGGGGTCGCCCTCGGCCTCGACCGTCATCTCGTCGAGGGCGCCCTCCTTGCGGACCCGGATGCGGAACTCGGGGCCCAGCCCGGGCACGGAGCGGAGGGCGGTCTCGACGGCGCTGGGGAAGACGTTGGCGCCCCGGATCACCAACATGTCGTCGAGCCGCCCGAGCACGCCCTCCGGCATCCGGGGGTAGGTCCGGCCGCAGGGGCAGGGATCGGTGGCGAGGTAGGTCTCGTCCCCGGGGGCGAAGCGGATCATGGGCTGCGAGTCGCGCCAGAGGTGGGTGTAGACGACGGCCCCGCGCTCGCCGACCGGGACCGGTGCGTTGAGGTCAGCCGGCGCAACGACCTCGGTGAACACCTCGTCGGTGTAGAGGTGCGTGCCGGTCCCCTCCTCGCACCCCACGCTCGTCTGGAAGGGGTACATCTCCGAGGTGGAGCCGGCGTCCGCCACCGTGGCGCCCCAGCCGTCGGCGATGATCCGGGCGGTGCCGGGCAAGGAGCCCCCGGGCTCACCGCCCACCAGCAGGTGCCGGATCGTCGACTCCCGCAGGTCGATCCCCATCTGCTCGGCGACGGAGAGCAGGTGGATGCAGTAGGACGGCGTCGCGCTGAACACCGTGGACCCGAGCCGGGCGATCAGCTCCAGGTGCTTCTGCGACTCGGTGATGCCCAGCGGGAACAGGGTCGCGCCGATCCGTTCGGCGCCCTGCACCACGCCCCAGCCGCCGAAGAACAGACCGAAGGGGAACCCGACCTGCACGATGTCGTCCGGCCGGACGCCGGCACACCACTGCGCCATCGCGTGCACCTCGCCCGCGCGCTCCCAGTCCGCCTTCGACACCGCGTACATCGTCGGGACGCCGGAGGTGCCGGACGAGCCGTGGATCCGGGCGATCCCGCCGGGCGGCAGGTCACGGGCGTAGCTGCCGAACGGCGGGTGCGCGGCCTGGTCCGCGACCAGCATCTTCTTGGTGATGACCGGGACCTTCGTGGTGAAGTCCTCCAGCGACCGGACCTGGTCGGGGTGGAAGCCGTGCGCGTCGTAGTGGCGGCGGTAGAAGGGCAGCTCCGCGTAGGCGTGGCGGAGCTGGTGCTGGACCCGGTCGAGGATCAGCGCGTCCCGCTTGGCCGGGTCGAGGGTCTCGCGCTCCTCGTCCCAGAACCGGGGGAACCCGCGGGCGTCGGTCCGAACGGAACGGGGGCCGGTCATGGACACTCCTCAGCCGATGGCCCGGTCCCGGCCCGCCCAGTGCGGCGCGCGCAGGACCTTCTTGTCGATCTTCCCGAACGGCGTCTCCGGCAGGTCGGCGACGACCTCGACGGACTTGGGCCGGGCGTACGCCGCGAGCTCGCCGCGCGACCAGGCGACCAGCTCGTCGGCATCGAATCCGGCCCGCGGCACGACGACGGCGTGCACCGCCTCGCCCCAGTCCTCGTGCGGTACCCCGATCACCGCCACCCGCGCGACGGCCGGATGCCGGGCGAGCGCGTCCTCGACCTCCCGGCAGTAGACGTTCATGCCGCCGGAGATGACCATGTCGCTGGTGCGGTCGCGCAGGTGCAGGTAGCCCGCCGCGTCCAGGAACCCGACGTCCCCGGTGCGGATCCAGCCGTCGGGCAGGAACTTCGCCGCGGTGGCCGCCGGGTCGTCCAGGTAGGACTCGAGTGTGTAGGGCGAGCGCAGGCAGATCTCGCCGGTGTCCCCCACCGGCAGCGGGGTGCCGTCCTCGGCGACGACCTGCACGTCCGCCATGATCGATGCCCGCCCGCAGGAGCCGAGCAGCTCAGGCCGGGCGGGGTCGTGGTCGGACTTCGCCAGCCGGGTGCCCCAGTTCGGGCACTCGGTCTGCCCGTAGAGCTGCACGAACACCGGGCCGAACGCGTCGAGGGCCTGGGCCAGCCGGGACGGCGCGATCGGGGCGGCGCCGTAGACGACGGTTCTGAGCTCCAGGGTCTCGGCGGAGGCGGAGCCGACCCTCGACACGGAGGCGGAGCCGACCCTCGACACGCGGGCGGAGCCCGCGGAGCCGACCCTCGACACGGAGGCGGAGCCCGCGGAGCCGACCCTCGACACGGAGGCGGAGCCCGCGGAGCCGACCCTCGACACGGAGGCGGAGCCCGCGGCGAGGTCCAGCAGCCGGTAGATCATCGTGGGCACGAGGAAGGTCCACGTGATGCCGCGGGTCCGGAGCAGCTCCAGGGTGCGGGCGGCGTCGAACCCGGGCTCGATCACGCTCGTCGCGCCCCGGATCAGCGCCGACTGCGCGAACAGGCCCGCCGCGTGGGCGAGCGGCGTCGACAGCAGCAGCCGGTCGGACTGCGCGATCTCCGCCTCGACGATCTGCGCGTAGTGCACGGCGACGGCGGAGGCCTGGGTGTGCACGACCCCCTTCGGCAGCCCGGTGGTGCCCCCCGTGAAGTAGATCGCGGCGCGGCCCCCCGGCCCGACGCCCGACCGCTCGGGAGGGGCGACGTCCTGCGGACCGGCCAGGCGCTCGGCGGGGGGGTCGCCGCCGTCGTCGGACACGCAGAGGTCGGCCCGCCCGCCGAGGCTGGTCGCCCCGATCACGGCGCGGGCCTTCGACGCCCGCAGGATGTGCGCGACCGTGGCCTCGGGCAGCAGCGGGTTGACCGGGACCTTCACGGCCCCGAGCCGCGCCACCGCGACGTCCGCCACCACGAACTCGACGCCGTTGGTCAGGTGCAGCGCGACGGCGTCGCCCGCCCCGACACCCCGGCCGCGCAGCTGGGCGGCCACGGCGGCGGACCAGCGGTCGAGGTCGGCGAAGCTCCAGCTCCGCCCTCCCACCTCGACCGCGATCCGCTCCCGGTAGCGCGCGAACGCGGCCTCGAACTCGTCCCCGAGATTCCGGCGCACCGCTCAGGTCGGCCTCTCGACCAGGCCTTGCGCGAACGCGACGTCCCAGTACGAGTGCAGCCCGCGGACGTGCTGGCCGCCGTCGACCGGGATGAAGTGCCCCGTGATCCGTTGCGCCGCAGCGGACATCAGGAACAACGCCACGTCGGCGATGTCCGACGGCTCCTGGTTGCGCTTGTCGGCGACCAGGGTCCGGTCGGTGAACTCCTGGCCGATCTGCCCGACCGAGAAACCCTCGCCGAGCGGGGTGTTGACCAGGCCCGGGCCGATCGCGTTGACCCGCACGTTGCGCCGGCCGAGCTCCCCCGCACAGACCTCGGTGAAGCTCTTGACCCCGGCCTTCGCCGCGCAGTAGCTCCCCATCCCGTCCGTCGCCGCGATCGCGTTGAGCGAGGAGATGTTGACGATCGAGCGGGGCGCGCCGTCGTCGGGCAGCTGCCGCGCGAACGCCCGCGTGCACAGGAACGTCCCCTTGAGCAGGGTGTCGACGATGAGGTCCCAGTCCTCCTCCGTCGTGTCCTCGACGAGCGCGACCGTGGCGGTGCCGGCGTTGTTGACCAGGTGGTCGACCACGCCGAACCGCTTCGCGGCCAGTGCGAACGCCGCCTCGACGTCCGCCGCGACGGACACCGAACCCTCGTGCCACGCGATCCGGTCCCCGCCCCCGAGCTCCTCGGAGGCGGCCTTGATGTTCGCGGGCTCGATCTCCAGGACGACGACGTTGGCGCCCTTCTCCAGCAGCGCGGCGGTGATCCCCTTGCCGATCCCGCTGCCGCCGCCGGTGACGACCACGGTGCGGCCCGCGAGCTCCGGCACCGGCGAGGACAGCCCTGCCGAGGTCGACCCGGCCATCAGGCGAGCCCGAGCGCGACGTTCGCCAGCTTCTGGCGCCGGGCCAGCCGCTCCCGCTTCGTGAAGTGCGGCATGACGTACCGGGCGAACATCTCCAGCGACCGGTTCCACTTGTCCGTGGTCACCCAGTCCCGGACGTTGATCAGCAGCGTGCCGAAGCCGCCGACCTCCTCCTCCAGCTCCTTGATCTGCCGGACGCAGTCCTCGGGGCTGCCGATGATCCACGGGATGTTCTCGACCATCCAGTCGAGCGTGAGGTCGGCGTCCGTCATGCCGTCGCCGATCTTCATCAGCGCGCCCAGGCCGAGGCCGAAGAGGTAGTCGTAGGAGAGCTTGACGCCCTCGCGGATGTCGCGGAGCGCCTGGTCCTTGTCGTCGGTGACGTAGACCTCGCGCACGATCCGCCAGTTGTCCCTGGTCACGGCCGGATCGATGCCCGCCGACGCGCCCGCCTGGAGCATCGCGGCCGCCATGGCCTTGAGGTCCGGGGCGTCGGTGTAGGTGCCGTTGTCCGTGGGCGCGAAGTGCACCGAGAGCGGCTTCCAGCCCTTCTCGCCGCACTTGGCGTAGTTGTGGACGCCGGTGAGCCCGGCGATCGCGAACGGCGGCACGTCCTGGTACGGCCCGACCTGCAGCTGCCGGTTCTCGTACTTCCAGTACACGCCCTCGTAGGTGACCGGGTCCTCCGAGGTCAGCAGCTGCCAGATGATCTCCAGCGCCTCGTTGGTCCGCGGCGAGGCCTCGGAGGGCTCCAGCCCGAACAGCGCCTTGTCCGTGGGCAGGCCGCCACCGCCGAACCCGTACTCCAGCCTGCCGTGCGTGAGGTGGTCGAGGAACGCCATCCGCTCGGCGACCATGAACGGGTCCTGGTACGGCAGGTTGATCACGCCGGTGCCGAGCCGAATCCGGTGCGTGACCGCCGACGCCTTCGCGATCATGTACTCCGGCACCGGCACGTTCTCGTAGCCGCCGGTGTGGTGCTCGCCGATCCAGTACTCGTGGAAGCCCAACCGCTCCGCCTCCACGATGCCCGCGATGTCGCGGTCGTAGGACAACGTCCAGTTCTCGCGCGGCGGGTGCTCGGGCATGGTGAAGAAGCCGAACTTCATCGGTCGGGTCCTCTCGGGGTCCGGTCGCGGACCGGGCGCACGCAGGCACGACGACGTCCGGAACACGACATCAAGGACGAACACGGGTTTGCTGATCGCAGGCGAAATCACTGTGTCGCGGGCCACGATCCGTGTCAAGAGTGGCCGCCCGGGCCGTGTTGGGCACCCCGACAACCGTTGATAGCCGAACCGAGGTTTGGTTTCATGAGCCGCGTGACCACCCCCGACCCGCGCCCCCGGGTCGTCGCCGGAGCCGAGGGCGGCGGCCTGGTCGAAGGCCGCCGCTGCACGGCGTGCGCCGAGGTCGTCGCCTTCGCCTGGCCCGCCTGTCCGGCGTGCGGCGGCGCCGTCGAGCCCGCCCGGTTCGGGCCCGAGGGCACCGTGTGGAGCGCGACCGTCGTGCGGATCCCGGTGCCCGGCCGGACCCCGCCGTACGGGCTGGCCTACGTCGATCTCGACGACGGGCCGCGCGTCCTCGCCCACACCGGCGGGCCGGTCCCGATCGGGGCCCGGGTGCGCCTCGTCCCGGGCGGGAACGACGGCGACGTCCGCGTGGAGGTCGTCGGATGAGGGTCGGGATCGAGGGTGTCGGCACCTCCCACTTCGGCCGGCAGCCCGGCGTCGACCTGGTCGACCTCGCGTTCACGGCGGTCGACGAGGCGTTCCGCGCGGCGGGTGGCCCCCGGTCCGTCGACGCGGTGTGGATCGGCACGGTCTTCGGCCCGGCCGGGGTGGCGCAGCGGGTGCTGCGCGCGATGGGCGTGACCGGGGTGCCGGTGCTGACCGTCGAGAACGCCTGCGCCAGCGGCACCACCGCCTTCGCCGAGGCCTGCGAGGCGGTCCGGTCCGGGCGGTACGGGCGGGTGCTCGCACTCGGGATCGAGCGGATGGGCGACGGGGCGATCACGCCCGAGCGGAGCGACCCGGAGGGCCGCTCCGGGCTGGCGCTGCCCGCCCTCTACGCGATGGCGGCCGCGCGCTGGCTGTACGAGGGCCGCGTGACGCCCGAGCAGCTGGCCGCCGTCTCGGTGAAGAACCACGCGCACGCCCTGCACAACCCGCGCGCCCAGTACGCCGGCCGGTACACGGTCGAGGAGGTGCTGGCGTCGCGCATGATCGCCGACCCGCTCACGCTCCTGCAGTGCTGCCCGACCTCCGACGGCGCGGCCGCGGCGATCGTCGGGCCGGCGGCGCCCGGCCGGGTCACCGTGCGGTCGGTCGCGCTGCGCTCCGGTGCGCCCTGGAACCACCGGTCCCCGCACGTCTGGGGGCACGACGTCGTGCGGGACACCGCCGCGGCGGCCTTCGCGGCCGCGGGCGTCGGTCCCGAGGACGTCGACGTCGCCGAGGTGCACGACGCCTTCACCATCGGCGAGATCGTCACCACCGAGGCGCTGGGGCTCGCGGGCCCCGGGGAGGGCGGGAAGGCGGCCGCCGCCGGTCGCACCGCCCTCGGCGGGGAGCAGCCCGTCAACCCCTCCGGCGGGCTGCTCTCCCGCGGTCATCCGCTCGGCGCGACGGGGCTGGCCCAGCTCGCCGAGATCGTCCGGCAGCTGCGCGGCGAGGCCGGCGCCCGGCAGGTCGACGGGGCTCGGATCGGGCTGGTGGAGACCATGGGCGGCGGGGTGTCGGTGCTCGACGGGAACGCCTGCGTCGTCGCCGTCCTGGAGGCCCCGTGACCGTGCCGGGGCCGGGCACGCAGGCGGACCTCCTCTCCCCCGAGGCCGTTGCGGACCCGTACCCGCTGCTCGCCGAGCTGCGCGAGCACGATCCCGTGCACTGGAGCGAGCGCTACCGGTCCTGGTTCGTCACCCGCTACGCCGACGTGGACGCCGCGCTGCGCGATCCCCGCTTCTCCTCCGACCGGATCTCGCCCTACCGGCGCGCCCGGCTCGACGGCCCGGACGCCGACCCCGGCGTGCGGGCGGCGTTCGGGGTCCTCGAGGACTGGATGGTGTTCAAGGACCCGCCGGACCACACCCGGCTGCGGAAGCTGCTGAGCCGGGCGTTCACGCCGCGGGCGGTCGAGCGCGTCCGCCCCCGGATCGGCGCGCTCGCCGCCGAGCTGCTCGACGAGCTGTCCGGTTCGGCCGACCTGATCGGCGACTACGCCTACCCGCTCACGGCCTCCGTCGTCGCGGAGCTTCTCGGCGTGCCCCGGGCCGACCGGGCCCGGTTCAAGGAGTGGTCGGACCGGATCACGGGACTGGTGTTCGGCGGGATGGGCGACCCGGACCGGCACACCGACGGCGCCGCGGGCATGGCCGAGCTGACCCGTTACCTCGGCGAGCTCGTCGCCCGGCACGATCGCGAGCCCGCCGACGACCTGCTCGGCGCCCTGATCCGGGCGCGCGACTCGGGCGACGCGCTGACCCACGAGGAGGTCGTCTCCACCGGGGTGCTGCTGCTGTTCGCCGGCCACGAGACGACCACCAACCTGATCGGCAACGGCTTGCTCGCGCTGCTGCGGCACCCCGGCGAGCCCGCCTACGCTCCCGGGACCGTCGAGGAGGCTCTGCGCTACGACGGCCCGGCCAAGACCATCGCGCGGATCATGGTCGCCGACGTCGAGCTGGGCGGCCGAGTCCTCCGGCGCGGCGACCGCGTGTTCCTCTGCCCCTCCGCGGCCAACCGGGATCCCGAGGTGTTCGCCGATCCCGACCGCTTCGACGTGACCCGCCGCCCCGGCCGCCAGCTGGGCTTCGGGATCGGGCTGCACTACTGCCTGGGAGCACCCTTGGCGCGGCTCGAGGCGTCCATCGCGATACCCGCCGCGCTGCAGCGCTTCCCTGCGCTCCGGCTCGCCGACGAGCCGCTGCGGTGGCACCCGGTGTTGCTCTCCCGCGGCCTGCTCCGGCTGCCGGTGCTCACGACCTGACGGCGCGGACCTGCTCCGTGAGGCCGCTTCTCAGCACCACTGTCGTCGGATCATGATCGAACGACGCTGGTGCCGATCTCACGGCGGCGGCGGACAAGGAGGGGCGCGCTCGACCGGGTTGGTGGTGAGGGCCAGGGCGGTGTCGTACGCCTCGGCGGCGGCGTCGGCCTCCCGGAACACGGCATCCCGGAACGCCGCCTCCACAGGACTTACTCCGGCAGGTCCATGACCGGCCGGACCTCGACGTTGCCGGCCGGGCACAGCGCCGCGAGCCGCAACGCGACGTCCAGGTCGGGGGCGTCGAGGACGGAGAAGCCGCCGAGCGCCTCCTTGGTGTCCGCGAACGGCCCGTCCGTCACCAGCGGCTCGCCGGAACCCGTGCGGACCGTGCTCGCCGTCGACGAGCGTTCAAGGGCCTCGCGGCCGAGCACCGTCGCGCCCGCGGCCTTCACGGCCTCCATGAACTCCTCGTGGAGCCGCATCTCGTCCGCGACGGACTGCTCGTCCGCGGTGTCGTACCAGTCCTCGGCGTCGTACATCAACACGTAGCGGGCCATGGGGAATCCTCCCGGAATCGTCCGATTCGGTCATCCACCCGACGAACGGGTCCCGGCGGATCGGACACTCAGCGCATGGACCAGCCGCCGTCGACCGTGAGCGTGCTGCCGGTGATGTAGGAGCCCGCATCGGACGCGAGGAGCAGGAGGGGGCCGTCGAGCTCCTCCGGGCGGCCGATCCGGCCGAGTGCCGCGGACGCCGCGAGCTGCGCCGCCCGGTGCTCGCGCTCCAGCAGCGGTCCGGTCATCTCCGAGGCGAACCACCCGGGGGCCAACGTGTTCACCCGGATCCCGTGCCGCGCCCACTGCGCGGCGAGGTCCCGGGTCATCCCCGCGACCCCCGCCTTCGACGCCGAGTACGCGGCCTCCGGGAGCGGCCCGGTCGTGCTGCCCAGCGCCGACCCGATGTTGACGATCGACCCGCCCTCGCCCTGCGCGATCAGCGTGCGGCCCACGTGCACCGCCATCTGGTACGCACCGAGGAGGTTGACCGCGAACAGCTCCGCCGCCCGCGCCGGGTCGTCCTTCTCCGACCGGGCGGCGTAGCCGATGCCGGCATTGTTGACCAGGACGTCCACCCGGCCCAGCTCCTCGACGGCGGCCGCCACGAGGGCCGCGCAGTGGGCGTCGTCCGAGACGTCGGTGGGCACCGCCGCGCACCGTCGTCCGGCCCCCTCGACGGCCTCCCGAGCCAGGGCCAGCCCCTCCGCACGCCGGGCACCCACGGCGACGTCCGCGCCCGCCTCGGCGAGGACCCGGGCGAACCGCAGCCCCAGCCCGGACGACGCGCCGGTGACGACCGCGACCCGGCCGTCGAGCCTCACGGGGACTCCGGGCGGGGCTCCGGGAGGGACCGGGCGATCCCGCGCATCCCGCCGCCGGACACCAACCCGCCCAACGCGAACGCGAACAGCTGGTCGGCGAGCTCCCGGTCCTCCTCGGGTCCCCGCGGCACGAACCAGTGCTGCATCCAGTCCAGCATCCCGACGACCGCACGCGCGACCGTCCGCGGGCTCCCGGCGAGCGAGAACTCCCCCGTCCGGGCGCCCTCGGCGACGAGCGCCTCGATCGCGGCCATGTAGCGCGCGTCCATCTCGCGGAACTCGGCGAACAGCGGCGCCGTCATCCGGCCGATGTGCTGCAGGTACACGAAGGCCGCCGGATAGAAGTCGCCGAAGATCCGCACCTGCATCCGGATCAGCTCGCGCAGCCGCACCGCGACGGTCTGCCCGGTGTCGGCCTGCAGGCGTTCGAGGTCGGCGAGCAGCTGCTTGGCGGGCTGCTCGACGACCGCGAGGAGCAGCTCCTCCTTGCTGGCCACGTAGTTGTAGATGCTGCCCTTGAGGATCCCGACCCGGGCACCGATGCCCTCCAGGGTCGCGTTCTCGTAGCCGCGGTCGCGGAACTCCTCACCGGCGGCGGCGAGGATCTCCGACCAGCGGCTGGGGCGGGGCACCCGCGCAGCCTAACGCCGGCCGGCGATCACGGGCCCGCCTCGGTCACGCGGGCTCGAGGCGGAACGCGGCGCACCGCCCTGCCAGGGCGGCGAAGGTGTCGGGGTCGAGGTCGGGGACGACCCCGGCGTCGCGCATGATCTTCGCGCCCTGCGGGATGCGGACCGGCCAGGCGCGCAGGACCGGGACGGCCTCGTCCGCGGAGAGCTCGACGAGCCGGACCCGCTCCTCCTGCCGCCCGACGGCCAGCGTCCCGACCCCGGCCGCCCTCGCGTTGGCCGCCCAGTCCGCCCCGGGGAAGCCGGCGAGCAGGTACCGGCCGCCCTCGAACTCCAGCACCGAGACCGGCGTGTGCCGGAGCTTTCCGGTGCGCCGGCCGGGCAGGACGAGCACGGGCAGCTCGCGGGTCCAGCCCAGCCCGAACCGGCGCGCCACGAGCAGGACCGCGTTCACCGGCTTGAGCCAGCGCGGCGGGACGATCTTCTCGGGCATGCCGGGCGCTCTCAGCCGCGCTCCTCCTGACGCCGCGCGAGCGGGGCGCCCGCCAGGTCCTCCTCGTTGCACAGCAGCTTGACCTCGTAGTACGGCGCGCCGGCACGGTCGTCGTAGTCGAGGTGGATCGCAATGACGTCGAGCGGCTCGCCGAGCCACTCCTGCGCCCCGCGCAGCCACTCCGCGGAGCGGGCCAGCGCCGACGGGAGGTCGTCGTCGCGGAACACCACGGGCCGGAAGGGCACGTCCTGGATCTCGTCCTGTTTCCCACCGTGGGGCCGGGGCAGGTCGCCGGAGAGGCCGGCGTCGTCGAGCTGCAGTTCGACCAACTTGTCGCTCACGCCCCGAGCCTCCTGGTTCGGGCGGGGCGCGGCAAGTGCCACGGCCGGGTGTGCCGCCCGCCGTGTCGCGGCCGACATCCGGGCAGGGCGGACGGGGAGTCGAGCGGCACGCCGCCCGCCGGCCGTGCACTCCCCTCAGGAGGTCGGCGCCCCGCCCCCCGTCGCGCGATCCGGTGGGGTGGTGGCGGGCGGGCGGGTGCGAGGGAGCCGGGCCCGCACGATCCATCCGTCGCCGGCCGCCCCGGCCTCGACGTCGCCACCCAGCAGCGCGGCGCGTTCGCGCATCCCGACCAGTCCCAGCCCCGACCAGTCCCAGCCCCGACCCGGCCGTGGCCGGCACGTGGCCCGGCAGCACCCCGGCGTCACGGATCTCCAGCGCGACCTCGTCCGGGCTGTGCCGCACCATGACGGTGCTCGGGGACGACCCCGCGTGCCGCAGCACGTTGGTGAGGGCCTCCACCACGATGCGCTGCGCGAACAGGTCCGCCTCCCCCGGCCCGGCCGCGGGCTCGCCCACGACCAGCACGGTCACGGGGAGCCCGGCCGCCCGGACCGGGGCCACCAGCTCCTCGACGCCCGCCTCGGTCAGCGGTGCGCTCCGCACCGCGGGAGGGGCGAGGTCGGACAGGCCGGCCACGGCCTCGGCGATCCGCCGCCCGCCCTCCTCGATGTGCCCCAGCGCCTCGCTCAGCGCTGCGGGACCGGTCCGTGCGGCGGAGGTCTGCACCGCGACCGCCGACACGTGGTGCGCGACGAGGTCGTGGAGCTCGCGGGCGACGCGAAGCCGCTCGTCGGCGAGGTTCGTCCGGGATCGGCGCGCCGACTCGTCGGCCCGCCGGCGGCGCCTGCGCCGGGTCGAGACACGCACGAGGACCCCGATGCCCCACAGCACGAGCGGGCCGGCTGCGGTGAGCGCCGCGTCCGCGGCGGGAGGCGCGCCGGACGGCGGATCGTTACCGAGCAGGTGGGCGGCGGTCGCGGCGGCCGCCACCGCCACGACGACCGGTCCGGACACCCGGGCCGGCACGGCAACGCCCACGCGGTAAGCCAGCACGAACCCGCCGAGCTGTGCGATCGCGTTCGCCGCACCGGCCATCCGCAGCACGCAGTCCGCCGCCGTCGCCACCACGAGCGCGGGCACCGGCGCGCTCCGCCACCAGGCGACCGTGGCGACCTGGACGGCGAGCAGGCACAGGAGCGCGGGGCGGTCGACGGGCAGCCCGAGGGTCGGGACCAACGGATCGAGCTCCGGCCTCCTGCCCGGCTGCAGATCCAGCCCGGCGACGAGCACCATGGCGACCCCGCCCACCACGACCAGGAGGAGCCCCGACGTCGACGGCGGCCGCGGCTCCCACCACCGTCGCGGCGGCGCCGCCGGGACGGCTCGACCTCGGCCGAGCGCAGCACGGTGACGACGCGCCGCATCGCGGCGAGTGCGCGGCGGGCGACCCGACGCAGCTCGGCGAGCACCGGCTCGGCCGCACCCGTCGCCGCGGCCGGGCGCACCGCGTTCGTGAGCTCGACGAGAGTGCGCAGGTCGGCGAGGACCACCGCACCCAGCTCGTCGGCGATGCGCCGGCGCTCCGCGCTCACCAGCTCCGCCTGCCGCGCCTGCTCGGTCGCGGCGTGGCGGCGCTCGCCGCGCTCACGGGCGGTGCGGCGCAGCCGTCCGAGCGCCCAGAACAGCACCGTGACCAGCAGCACCGTGACCAGCAGCATCGTCGCCGCGAAGCCGACCGTGACGGAGGCCGGATGCCGCCAGCCCGAGACCACGACCGACACCGTGAACGCGAGGGCGAGCACGGCGTCGTCACCACCGTGCAGCCCGACGAGGAGCGCGAGCAGCGGCCACGCGAGCAGCCCGGGTCCGAGATCCAGGCCGGGCACCGTCGTCGCGATCGTGAGCGCCACGACGGCGCTCACCGGGGAGGTCCGCACCAGCAGGAGGGCCGCCACGCCGACGAGGGTCCCCACCACCGCGAAGGCGGTCGCCGCCGGCGACGGCGCCGCGCCCCCACCCGGGGCGCGGCGTCGCCGTGCTCTCGGGGTGTGCCGCGTCAGGGCAGGGGGCCGGTGGCCGGCATCGCGGCGCCCGGGTCGAGGTCCCGGTCGTCGGGGGCAGGGGTGCGGCCGGGGAGGAGGACCGCGGCCGCGACCGCGCCGCCGAGCGCGAGGAAGGCCAGCACGAACACGGCGAACCGCTGCCCCTCGACCGACGCGCCGAGCGGGGTGTTGCCCGCGGCGAGCGCGCGTGTCGTCGCGGTCGCGGTCAGCACGGTGACCACGGCGATCGTCACCGCCGCGCCGATGGCCTGCGTGCTGTTCAACACGCCCGCGCCGACGCCGTGCCGGGACCGCGGGACACCGGACATCGCCGTCACCGTGCAGCTCACGCTCGCGGCCCCGGTCCCCGCGCCGAGCAGCAGGAACGGCACCAGCAGGTCGGGCACGAACGCCACCGAGGGACCGTAGGCCCGGGACAGCAGCAGGGCCCCGGCCGCCGAGACCAGCATCGCGGTCGGCACCAGGACCCGCGGCCCGATCAGGTGCAGGGTGCGCGACGCGACCTGGGCGACCACCGCGGTCAGCGCGGCCCACGGCACGAAGGCCAGGCCCGCGCGCAACGCCGACCAGCCGAGCGTCTCCTGCATGAACAGCGAGGTGGTGAAGTAGGCGCCGATCCCGGTGCCCGCGGTGACCAGGACCAGCGCGAACGCGAAGGAGGTCCGCCGGCGGAACAGGCCGAGCGGCAGCAGCGGCTCGGGGCTGCGCACCTGCGAGACCACGAACGCGGCGGCGAGCGCGACGGCCGTCCCGAGCAGGACCGCCGCGACCGGGAGCCCGCCCGAGACGCGGAGCTCGCCGAGCCCGAGCACCAGCGCGGCGACGGCGGCGGTGCAGGTCGCGCCGCCGAGCAGGCCGAGCCGCGGCCGGCGTCCGCCGGGGACCCCGGCAGGGACGAGGACCAGCACCGCGGCGCCCGCGACGAGGCACACCGGCACGTTCACGAGGAAGATCCACTGCCAACCGCCCGCGGAGGTCAGCACGCCGCCGAGCACGTTGCCCAGCGTGGCGCCGATCGCACCGACGGCGGCCCACGCCCCGAGCGCGGTACTGCGGTCGCGCGGCGCGACGAACACCGATGTCAGCAGCGCCATCGCGGCGGGCGAGGCCATCGCGGCGCCCAGCCCGGCGAGGGCCCGCGCCCCGATCAGCACCCAGGACCGGTCGGCGACCGCGCACAGCAGCGACCCCGCCCCGAACACCAGCAGCCCGGTCAGGAACAGCCGGCGCCGGCCGAAGACGTCCGCGCACCGGCCGCCGAGCAGCAGCAGGCAGCCGAACGTCAGCGGGAACGCCGTCAGCACCCACTGCAGCTCGCCCGCCCCGAGCCCGAGCTCACGGCGGATGACGGGCAGCGACACCGTCACCACGGTGCCGCCGACCAGCATCATGAACTGCACGCTGCACATCAGGACCAGGAACGCGCCACGCCGGGCGACGACCGGCGCCACGTCGGGCGGGGCCGCGCCGGACGGGGCTGCGCCGGACGGAGCTGCGGGGATCGGGCCCACCCGTCAGCCGGCCCGGTCGACGGCTCGGTCGACCGCTCGGTCGACCGCGCCGACCGGGTCGACCGCGCCGACCGGGCCGAGGGCCGGCGCGCTCACCGGTCGCCCCCGAGGTAGGCGGTGATCGCCGCGAGGGTGTCGTCGAGGTACTCCACGACCATGCCGTGCCCGCCCCGCGGCAGGACCTGCAGCGTGCCGTGCGGCAGCAGCTCGGCCATCTCCACGGACTGCGCGACGGGCGTCAGCACGTCCTCGGCGCCGGCGAGCACCAGCGTGGGGGTGGTCGCCGAGGGCAGGTCGGCGCGGGAGTCGTAGACACGCAGACCCGCGGCCTGCGCCTCGAACCCGGCGAGCGTCGTCGGGTGCGGGTCCTTGCGGGCCAGCTCCGCCTGCGCCTGCGCGGCGGCGTGGTCGGCGAGCAGGCGCGGGGTGAACGCCCACGGCATCCCGTGGATCCCGACGGACACCGGGTCCACGCCCGCCCGGCGCAGTGCGAGGCCGGCGTCGAGCCAGGCGTCCTGCACGCCGGTGTACGAGGGGAAGGCGTTGAGCAGCACCGCCTTCGACAGCACGTCCCCGTGCCGGACCAGCATCGACTGCAGCACCGAGCCGCCCAGCGACCACCCGACGGCTCCGACCGGGCCGAGCCCGAGGTGCCGGACCAGCGCGGCGGCGTCGTCGCCCAGGGTGTCGATCGGGTACGGACCGGGCGGGACCTCGGACAGCCCGGTCCCCCGGTTGTCGAACGTGATCACGGTGAAGCCCTCGCGGAGCCGCGGCGCGGCAGCGGCCCACGCGAGGGAGCTGAGTCCGAGCCCCGCGATCAGCAACAGCGGCGGCCCGTCGCCCTGGACGTCGTAACGGAGCCGGACGCCGTTGACCGTCGAGGTGCTCATGCGCCCGTGACCAGCGACGGAGCCCCGACCCGGGCCTGGCTGACCGCCGGGGTCCAGTGGTCCGGCTGGTCCGCCCACAGGTCCCGCAGCTGCGGGATCACCGTGGTGCCGAACAGGTGCGTGTTCATCGCGGCCGTCTCCTCCGGCAGGTTCCCCATGTGCAGCGACGCGATCAGCTGCCCGACCCGCAGCTCGGTGGCCAGCTCGCGGAGCCGCTGCGCCACCCGGTCCGGGGTGCCGGCCACGATGTAGCCCTTCTCGTCGTACTCCCAGAAGCTCATCTCGCCGCTGACCGCCCGCCGCTTGTCCTCCACGGCCTGCGGCGACGTCGTCCGGCCGAGCATGCCGCGCAGGGCCGCGGACGAGTGGTAGCCCGGTGGCGTCGCCCACCGCGTCGCGGGGTCCCGGACGCGCTGGAAGTAGCGCACCGCCTCGGCGTACTTCTCCTCCGCCTCCCGGTCGGTGTCGGCGACACAGACGATCTGCGTGAACGCCATCCGGTGCGGGTTCATGTCGCCGTCGTGGGCCGCCACGTAGTCCCAGTAGCCGTCGACCAGCGGCTTGGCGGCCTGCAGGCCGGAGAAGGACAGGTGGCCGTAGCAGTAGTTCTCGCGGGTGACGAGCTCCCAGGTCTCCGGGCTCGTCGAGCCGGGCACCCAGATCGGCGGGCGCCGCTGGATCGGCCGCGGCCAGAGATTGACCTGGCGGAGCTGGGTGTAGCGGCCGTTGAAGGTGAACGGCTCCGGTTCCTCCCAGGCGCGCAGGATCAGCTCGCGCGCCTCGTGGAAGCGCTCGCGGAGCTCGATCGGCGGCCGCCCGTAGGCGTGGGTCGAGTCCATCGGGGTCCCGAACACGAACCCCGCGATCAGCCGCCCCTCGGACAGGCAGTCCAGGTAGGCCATCTCCTCGGCGACGCGCGTCGGCGGGTTGTAGAGGGCCAGGGAGTCGCCGATGACGAGGATCGCGGCCTTCTCGGTGCTGCTCGCGACGCTGGCCGCGAGCAGGTTCGGCGACGGCGTCATGGCGAACGGGGTCTGGTGGTGCTCGTTGACGGCCAGCCCGTCGAAGCCGTCGCGATCGGCCTGCTGCATGAGCCGGAGGAACATCCGGTAGTTGGCGCCGACCCGCTCGGCGTCGGCCATCGCGATCGGGCTGTCCACCCAGCCGCCCTGCCCCGGCGCCGGGAACCCGGGCGGCAGTCCGTCGTACGTGACCTCCGCGAACCAGTGGAACTTCACCGTTCCGCCTCCTGACCTCACCGCGGCGCCCGGCACCTGCCGGGCCCGGGGCCAGCGTGGGCGGCTGGTCGGCGGGCCGACAATGGGGATCCGCACAGCAGTTCCGGCGTCGTCGTGGGCATCGTCCCAATGCGCCGGCCGGATCGACCGGGAAACGGGGCCCGAGCGATTCTCCGGCGAAATCGGACGCGCCGCCCATTGCCCCCCACCGGTCGCCTCGCTTAGCGTCCGTTCCCGACGCCGACCGTCGATCCCCCTGCTGAGACCGGCCCGAAGAACCCGCCGACGGGTTCT
This sequence comes from Pseudonocardia sp. NPDC049154, assembly GCF_040648315.1. NCBI lineage: Bacteria > Bacillati > Actinomycetota > Actinomycetes > Pseudonocardiales > Pseudonocardiaceae > Pseudonocardia > Pseudonocardia sp. NPDC049154. Next base: position 37,289 of record NZ_JBEZDN010000042.1, on the reverse strand, counting down.
GCCGTCCCCTTCCCGGGCGACCCCCGGAATGGGCCGAGTGCTGCCCGGAATTTCCCGAGAATCGATGCGCCGACTTCAACGAGGAGGTTGAGCATCCCGTGCTGAAGTTCTTTCTGACGCGCGTGGCGACCACCGTTCCCGTACTCCTGCTGGTGACCTTCGTCGTCTTCGGCCTCGTGCTGCTGATCCCGGGCGACCCGGCCGTCACGATCGCCGGCCCGGAGGCCACGGTCGAGCAGGTGGTGGCCGTGCGGGAACGGCTGGGGCTCGACCGCCCGATGGTCGTGCAGTACTGGGACTGGATCACCTCCGCGCTGTCGGGCGATCTGGGCACCTCGCTGTTCACCAGCCGCCCGGTCGCCACCTCGATCGGCGACGGGCTCCCCGTCACGCTCGCCCTCGCCGGGTCCGCCCTGGTCATCTCGCTGCTGATCGCGGTGCCGACGGCGATCCTGTCGGCGCTGCGCCGCGGGACCTGGCTGGACCGGATCTCGAGCATCGGCTCGTCCCTCGGCATCGCCCTGCCGTCGTTCTGGCTCGGCCTGATGTTCGTGCTGCTGTTCAGCCTCACCCTGGGCTGGCTGCCGGCCACGGGCTACGTCCCGATCGAGGACGATCCCGGCGCCTGGCTCGCCCACATCCTCCTGCCGGCCCTGACCCTCGGCATCGCCGGCGCCGCCGAGAGCGCCCGGCAGCTGCGCGGGTCGATCATCGGTGTGCTGCAGCAGGACTACGTCCGCACGGCACGGGCGAAGGGCCTGCGGGGGCGGGTGGTGATCGGCAAGCACGTCATGAAGAACGCGAGCGTCCCCCTGGTCACGGTCCTGGGCCTGCAGATCACCGCGCTGCTCGGCGGCGCCGTGCTCGTGGAGCAGATCTTCGGCGTCCCCGGCCTCGGCCAGGTCGCGCTGAACGCGGTGACCACCCGCGACATCCCGGTGATCCAGGGGATCGTGCTGGTCGCCGTGCTCGTCGCGATGCTCTCGAACCTGCTCGTCGACCTCACGTACGGCTACCTCAACCCGAAGGTGCGGCCCCGATGACCAACGTGGAGAAGAAGTCGGCGGCCGCCCGGGAGCCGTCGGCACAGGTCGCGCCGGAGGCACCCGCGGCCTCGGCGATGCCGGCCGGCGCCCCCGCGTCGGTCTCGGCCGAGGCCCTGGCCCACGGCGGCGGGGCGTGGGCGGACTTCCGGCGCCGGGTCGGCGGGAACCGGGGCGCGATGATCGCGCTCGGCGTCCTGTCCCTGCTGGTCGTCGTCGCCCTGATCGGGCCGTTCATCACCCCGGCGGACCCGAACGCGCAGAACCTGCGTGCCGTGCTGCTGGATCCCTTCTCCCCCGGCCACGTCCTGGGCACCGACCAGCTGGGCCGCGACATCCTGAGCAGGCTCATCGTCGGCACCCGGGTGTCCCTGCTCGCGATCGCGCTGGCGCTGGCCGTGGCGATGGCGATCGGGGTGCCGCTCGGCTTCCTCTCCGGTTTCCTGTCCGGCCGCTTCGACCAGGTCGTCATGCGGCTCAACGACGCGGCGATGAGCTTCCCGCCGCTGCTGCTCGCCATCGCCCTGGTCGGCGTGCTCGGCCCGAGCCTGCGCAACGCCATGTTCGCCGTCGGGATCCTGATGGCCCCGCGGTTCCTCCGGCTGGTCCGCGGCGTGGTCCTGGGGCTCAAGGAGGAGACCTTCGTCGAGGCCTCGCGCAGCATCGGGACCCCGACATGGATGGTCATCCTCCGGCACATCCTGCCGAACACCCTGTCCCCGTTGACCGTCGCGATCGCCGTCACCGCCGGCTACGCGATGCTCTCGGAGGCGGGCCTGAGCTTCCTCGGCCTCGGCGTCCAGCCGCCCGACGCGAGCTGGGGATCCATGATCCGCGAGGGCTTCCTCTACTTCGGGCGCTCGCCGTGGCTGGGCATCTTCCCGGGAGTGCTGATCGCGCTGACGGTGTTCACGTTCGTGACGCTCGGCGACGGCCTCCGCGACGCCCTCGGCCGCGAGGAAAGGACCGAGTCGTGACGGCGACCCCGAACGCAGCGACCCAGAACGCAGCGAACCGGAACGCAGCGACCCTGACCGACACCACCCTCGAGGTCGACAACCTCGTCGTCGACGTCCTCACCGAGTCCGGGTGGGCGACGGTCGTGGACGGGGTGAGCTTCTCGGTCCGGCGCGGTGAGACGCTCGGGATCGTCGGCGAGTCCGGCTCCGGCAAGAGCGTGACCTGCCTGTCGATCGCCGGTCTGATGCCGCCCAAGCAGACCCGGGTCCGCGCCGACACCCTGCGGCTGCTCGACCACGACCTGACCCGGCTCTCCCCGAAGCAGATGTCCGACGTCCGCGGCCCGACGATCTCGATGATCTTCCAGGAGCCGATGAGCAGCCTGAACCCGGCGTTCACCGTCGGCGACCAGATCGCCGAGGTGCTGCGCCGGCACGAGGGCGCGAGCCGGCGGGAGTCGAAGCGGCGCGCGGTCGAGCTGCTGGACCGGGTGGGGGTGCCCAGCCCGGCCCGGCGCGCCACCCAGTACCCCTTCGAGTTCTCGGGCGGCATGCGCCAGCGCGTGATGATCGCGATCGCGCTCGCCTGCAACCCCGACGTCATCGTGGCCGACGAGCCGACCACGGCCCTCGACGTCACCGTGCAGGCCCAGATCCTGGAGCTGCTCCGGGAGATCCAGCGCGAGCACGGGATGTCGGTCATCTTCATCACCCACGACCTCGGCGTGGTCGCGGACGTCTGCGACCGGGTGCTGGTGATGTACGCCGGGCAGATCGTGGAGAGCGCCGGGCTCCACGAGCTCTTCGAGGACCCCCGGCACCCCTACATGGAGGGGCTGCTCGCCGCCATGCCCCGGATGGACAACCCGTCCGAGGCGCTGGCGAGCATCCCGGGCCATCCGCCCCGGGTCGGCGCCATGCCGGAGGGCTGCCGCTTCCACCCGCGGTGCCGGTACGTCGCCGAGGACTGCACGGGCGGGCCGACGCCGCCGCTCGAGCTCGTCGCCGCCCACCACACCACCCGCTGCCTGCGCCACGCCGAGCTGACCCTGAGGGGGAACCCGTGAGCGACCGGTCCCTGCCCGGGAGGGCGGAGCCGCTGCTGACCGTCCGCGATCTCGAGGTCACCTTCTCCCCGCGCAAGCGGCTGTTCCGCGAGCGGATCGAGCTCAAGGCCGTCGACGGCGTGAGCTTCGACCTGACCGAGGGCGAGACGCTCGGCCTGGTCGGCGAGTCCGGTTGCGGCAAGTCGACGACGGCGCGCGGCCTGATGCGCCTGGTCGAGCCGACCGGCGGCTCGGTGCGGCTGGAGGGCCGCGAGCTCCTCGGCCTGCCCGCGAAGGAGCTGCGCACCGCCCGCCGGGACATCCAGATGGTGTTCCAGGACCCCTACTCCTCACTGGACCCGTCGATGCTGGTCCGGGACTCGATCGGCGAGCCGCTCGACGTCCACGTCAGGCTGGGACGCACCCAGCGCGTGGAGCGGGTCGCGGAGCTGCTGCGCCGGGTGGGGCTCCCGCCGGAGTACATGACCCGCTACCCGCACGAGTTCTCCGGCGGCCAGCGCCAGCGGCTCACCATCGCCCGCGCGATCGCCGCCGACCCCAAGATCCTCGTGCTCGACGAGGCCGTCTCGGCCCTCGACGTCTCCACCCAGAACCAGGTCATCGGGCTGTTGGAGGAACTCTCGGCCCAGATCGGTCTGACGTACCTGTTCATCGCGCACGACCTGTCCGTCGTCCGGCACATCTCCGACCGGGTGGCGGTGATGTACCTCGGGCAGATCGTCGAGCACGGCGACGCCGCGCGGGTGTTCGACGCCCCCGCGCACCCGTACACCGAGGCGCTGCTGTCCGCCGTGCCCGTGCCGTCGCCCCGGACCCAGCGCAGCCGCGAGCGGATCGTGCTCTCCGGCGACCCGCCGGACCCCTCGCGGGTGCCGCCGGGCTGCCGGTTCCACACCCGGTGCACCTACGCGATGGACGTCTGCCGCACCGAGGTCCCGCGGCTCACCCCCGCCCAGGGCTCCGGCGAGGTGGCCTGCCACCTGCACACGGCCGGCCCCCGCCTCGCGGGCGCGTCGGTCCGGACCCTGACCCGGGTGCCCGCATGAGGAGCGCGGTCTGGGAGGGAGTGGGGCGGATCGGGCTGATCGAGGTCGAGGATCCGGTCCCCGGACCCGAGGACGTGGTGCTGGACGTCGCCGCCTGCGGCATCTGCGGGTCGGACGTGCACGCCTTCGCCGAGGGCGTCTGGATCGCGCCGGGCGCGCCGATGGGCCACGAGTTCTCGGGCACGGTCTCCGCGGTCGGGACCGGGGTCCGCGGCCTGAAGGTCGGGGACCGGGTCGCGGTGAACCCCATGGGCCCCTGCGGCTCCTGCCGTCAGTGCTCCCTGGGCCGCACCAACCTCTGCGCCGCGCCCCCGAGCAGTGCCCGCGGCGGACTGTCGGACAAGGTCCTGGTCCCCGCTGCCGAGTCGGGGGCGCGGCTGCACCGGATGCCCGACTCGATGAGCGTCGAGGAGGGCGCCTTCCTCGAGCCGCTCTCCGTCGCGACCCGGGCCGTCGCGACCGCCGCGCCCGAGCTCGACGGGCCGGTCGTCGTGGCCGGGCTCGGCTCGATCGGGCAGAGCGTGCTGCGGGTGCTGCTGGCCTACGGCGCGCGGGACGTCGTGGGGATCGACGTCTCCCCCGCGCGGCTCGCCGCGGCCTCGGGGCTCGGCGCCACGGTCCTCGACGCGCGCACCGACGACCCGCGGACGTACCTGCTGGACCGGTGGGGCACGTCGACCTCGCCGTACCAGGTCGCGGGGAACGTCGGCACCTTCTTCGAGTGCTCCGGCGCCCCCGCGATGACCGCGCTCGCCACCGAGGTCGTCCGGGCGGGCGGGACGGTCTCGATCGCCGGCCTGGTCGGTGCGAGCCCGCCGGTCGACCTGGACACGGTGGTGCAGAAGGAGCTCCGGCTGCTCGGCAGCTTCGCCTACACCGGACCCGACGCGACCGAGGCCTTCCGGTTGCTCGCCGACGGCCTGGTCGACGTCGCCCCGCTCGTGTCCCACCGCGTCCCGCTGAGCCGGGTCGCCGAGGCCTTCGGCACCCAGCACGCCGTCGACGGCTCGGTGAAGGTGCTCGTCCTGCCCGACCCCGTCGCTCCCGAGGAGACCTGAGATGTACGCCGTCGGCATCCCGCACCCGGGTGGTCCCGAGGTGCTGCGGCTCGTCGAGCTGCCCACCCCCGAGCCCGGTCCCCGGGAGCTCCGGATCCGCACCACCGCCGCGGCGGTCAACCCGACCGACACCGCCTTCCGCCAGTGGGGCCCGCGGGCGTCGGAGGGCCTGCCCGCGCCGTGGGTGCCGGGGATGGAGATGGCCGGCGTGGTCGACGCCGTCGGCCCCGACAGCGCCTGGGCCGTCGGCGAACGGGTGATGGCGATCGTCATGCCGCGCCGCGCACAGGGCGGGGCCCAGGCCGAGTACGTCGTGGTCCCGGACAACGCGGCCGCGGCGGTCCCGGACGGCATCGGCGACGTCGAGGCCGCCACGCTCCCGATGAACGGCCTGACCGTCTACTCCGCACTGCTGCACCTCGGGCTCACCGCCGGGCAGACGCTCGGTGTGACCGGGGCGGCGGGAGCGGTCGGCGGGTACGCGATCGAGCTGGGCCGGATCGCCGGCCTGCGGGTCGTCGCCGACGCCTTCGCACAGGACGAGGAGCTCGTCCGCGGCCTGGGAGCCGACGTGGTGGTGCGGGCGTCGCGCGACGTGACGGAGGAGGTCGCCGCGTTCCGTGCGGCCGTGCCCGCGGGGGTCGACGGGCTGATCGACGCCGCGGTCCTCGACGCGGGGGCCCTGCCGATCGTGCGCGACGGCGGTGCCCTGGCCACCGTCCGGTTCTGGGCGGGCCCGACCGAGCGGGACATCCGCATCCACCCGGTCATGGTCCGCGACCACCTCACCGACGGCGCGGAGATCGCCAAGCTCGCCCAGCTCGTGGTCGACGGACGGCTGACCCTGCGCGTCGCCGACACCTACCCGGCCGCCGAGGCCACCGCGGCACACCGACGACTGCAGGCGGGCGGCACCCGCGGCCGGCTCGTCCTCACCTTCTAGGAGGAAACCCATGGCCATGCTCGACGGCAGACTCGACGGCGGACTCGTCGGCAGACTCGACGGCAAGGTCGCCGTGATCACCGGAGGGGCGAGCGGCATCGGGCAGGCGACCGCGGTGCGGTTCGCCGAGGAGGGCGCCGACGTCGTCGTCGGCGACCTCCGGGACGGTGCCGAGACGGTCGCGCTGGTGGAGAAGGCCGGCCGCTCCGCGCGGTACGTGCGGACCGACACGACCTCGGAGGCCGACTGCGAGGCGCTGGTCGCCGCCGCGGTCGAGGCCTTCGGGCACGTCGACGTCGGCGTGGCCGCGGCGGGCGTCGCCACGGCGCAGGGGGCCAGCAACATCCAGACCCGCGCGGCGCGGGGCGACGCCACGCACGTCGTCAACCTCGAGCCGGACAACTTCCGCCGCGTGCTCGACGTGAACGTCCTCGGCGTGCTGTTCACCGACCGGGCGCTGGCCCGGCAGATGCTGGACCAGGGCACGGGCGGGTCGATCGTCAACATCGCCTCGACCGCGGCGAAGATCCCGCTCGCCGGCGCGTCGCCGTACTGCGTGTCCAAGGCCGGGGTCTGGATGCTCACCAAGGTCATGGCCCTGGAGCTGGCGCAGACCGGGATCCGGGTCAACGCCGTCGGCCCCGGCTACACGGCGACGCCGATGATCGCCGGGCTCGAGGACAACGAGCCCGCCTACGCGACGGCCATGAGCATCACGCCGATGAACCGGCTCGGCACCGCGACCGAGTCCGCCGACGCGTGCCTGTACCTCGCGAGCGACGAGTCCTCGTTCACCACCGGGCAGATCCTGCACCCCGCCGGTGGCCAGTTCACGGGCTGACGCCCCGACCCGAGAGGAGCGCCCGGTGAGGGCTCCATCGTCCCGGCGGCTGATCGCCGGGCTGATCGCCGCGTTCGCGTTGCTCGTCACCGCCTGCGGTGGCGGTAGCGGCGCGGGCTCCGGCGCGGCCGCGCAGCCGGACCCGAACGCGATCCTGCGCTACGCGTTCGTGCAGAACGTCTCCAGCTTCGACCCGCACCGCTCCAGCAACGCCTGGGACATGGTGAACCTGCGGCTGGTCTACGACCAGCTGCTGCAGGAGGACCAGAACGGCGAGATCGTCCCCATGCTCGCCACCGGGTACGAGTTCCTCGACGACGGCAAGGTCCTGCAGCTGACCCTGCGCGACGACGTCACCTTCCACGACGGCACGAAGTTCGACTCCGCCGCGGTCAAGGCCAACCTCGAACGCGCCAAGACCCTGGAGACCAGCGCGGTCAAGGGCGCGCTGCGGGCGATCACCTCGATCGACACCCCCGACGCGACCACGGTCCGGCTGAACCTCGGCTCCCCCGGCGGCAACCTGCCCGCGCTGTTCACCGAGCGGCACGGGTCGATGATCAGCCCCGCCGCGTTCGACAACCCGGACCTGGACCAGAAGCCCGTCGGCTCCGGCATGTTCACCATGACCGAGTACGTCCCGGGCCAGGTGACCCGGTACGCGAAGGCACCGAACTACTGGGACCCCGACGCCGTCAAGGTCGCCGGCGTGGAGGTCTACGTCCAGACGTCGTCGCCGACCCGGCTGAACATGCTGACCACCGGCCAGATCGACATGACCTACCTGGACCCGTCCACCCAGGACCAGGCGGTGGCCGCGGGCCTGAACGTCGAGCCGTCGCAGAGCACGACGATCTTCCGGATGACCGTGAACACCGCCAAGGCGCCCTTCGACAAGCTCGAGGTGCGGCAGGCGATGGAGCACGCCATCGACCGCCGGGCGATCGTCGACGGCGTCCTGTTCGGCATCGGCGCACCGACCTCGCAGCTGATCCCGCCGGGGCACTGGGCCTACGACGACGAGGTCGCCTGGGACGGCCCGGACTACGCCTACGACCCGGAGAAGGCGAAGCAGCTGCTGGCGCAGGCCGGGTATCCGGCGGGGGCGGACTTCGAGATGCTCATCCCCGCGCTCGACGACCACCGCGCGGTCTCCGAGGCCGTCATCCCGATGCTCGAGGCCGTGGGCCTGCGGCCGCGGACCCGGGTGATCGAGCCCGCGACCACGCCCGCCACGTTCTTCGGCCGCCAGGAGGGCAACGCCTACATCGGCGCGAGCGCGCCGTTCGTCGACCCGTCCACCCAGTACGAGTCGAACCTGACCGGGCAGTTCACCAACCCGTGGAACACGACGTCACCGGAGTTCACCCAGGCATGGAACGACTCCCTGGTCGGCGCGACGCGCGAGGAGCGGCTGCCCGCGGTCCACCGGATGATCGAGGACGAGAAGGACCTGCGGCGCCAGTTCGGCATCTACGCGGCCCAGCCGCCGAGCGTCTGGACCGACAAGGTCATCTTCCCGCCGGGCTACCGGCCCGCGTACGCGCCCGTCTTCCGCGGCGTCGCGGTGGCGGCGGGCTGATCCGGACCCGCCGGGCCCCGGCGGTCGGTCGAGGAGACGAGGGAGCGCAACCGTGCGTGACAGGAGAGCGTCGTCGAGGGTGCTGGCCGTGCTGGTCGCCGTGGTGGCGTTGCTCGCCGCCGCGTGCGGCGGCGGCAGCGGGGGCGGGACGGGTTCGGGGCAGGCCACACGGGCCGACCCGAACGCCACCCTGCGATTCGCCTGGTCCCAGGCGGTGTCGACCTTCGACCCGCACAGGTCGGGCAACCCGTGGGACAACGTCGTCTACCAGCTGCCCTACGACCACCTGATCCGGGCGGACACGTTCGGCGAGCTCGAGCCGCAGCTCGCGACGAAGTGGGAGTTCGTCGACGACGGGAAGGCCCTGGTGCTCGACCTCCGTGACGACGTCACGTTCGTCGACGGCACGAAGTTCGACGCGACCGCCGCGAAGGCGAACCTCGACCGGGCGCGGTTCTCCGAGACCAGCGCGGTGAAGGGCCTGATCCGGGCGATCCAGGACGTGCAGGTCGTCTCGCCCACCCGGGTGCGGATCAACCTGAACGGGCCGGGCGGCAACCTGCCCAACTTCCTCTCGAGCTCGGCGGGCGTGATGATCAGTCCGGCGGCCTTCGACAACCCGGACCTGGACCAGAAGCCCGTCGGGTCGGGCATGGCGACGCTCGTCGAGTACGTGCCGAACCAGGTGGTGCGGTTCGAGCGGAACCCGAACTACTGGGACGAGGACGCCGCCAAGGCCGCGAAGTACGAGATCTACGTGCAGCCCCAGGCCACCACCCGGATGAACATGCTGATCGGCGGCCAGGCGGACATCGCCAACCTCGAGGCCTCCCAGGCCGACCAGGCGAAGGCGGCCGGGCTCAACGCCGATGCCTCGTCGAGCACCGCGATCCTCAACTTCTTCATGAACCCGGGCAAGGCGCCGTTCGACGAGCTCCAGGCCCGGGAGGCCCTGGAGCACTCCATCGACCGCACCGCGATCGTCGACGGCGTGTTCTTCGGCTACGGGACCCCCGTCGCCCAGTTCCTCCCCCCGGACCACTGGGGCTACGACCCGGCCGTCACGCCGGACGCCCCGGACTTCAACCACGACCCGGCGCGGGCCAGGCAGCTGCTCGCCGAGGCCGGGTACCCGAACGGCGTCGAGATCGAGTTCCTGATCCCCGGCATCGACAGCCACCGCTCGGCGGCCGAGGCCCTGATCCCGATGCTCGAGGCGGGCGGGTTCCGGGTGAAGCCCCGGGTCATCGACGCCGCCACCACTGCGGACACCTTCTTCGCACGAGAGGAGGGCAACGCGCTGATCGGCATGGGATCCCCGGTGGGCGACCCGACGACGGCCTACCTCCCGGAGCTGCCGGACCAGTTCTACAACCCCTGGAACGTGAGCACGCCGCAGTTCGTGACGGCGTACGGCGCCGCGCTCCTCGGGACCGACCCGCAGGCCCGCACCCCGGCGGTACGGCAGATGGTCGAGAGCGAGAAGGACATCCGGAAGCGGGTGCCGATCCACCAGCACACCCCGCCGATGGCCTACACGAGCTCCGTCGTGCTGCCGACCGAGGGCTACCGGGTGAACTACATGTTCAGCCTGCGGGGCGTCGGGGTCGGCACGTGACGGCCCACCGAGATCCCTGCGACGAGGAGAGACGTGTGACCACAGCAACGACGCTGCGCCGCACCCGTTCGAGAGTGGCGGCGGTCCTGCTGGCCGTCCTGGCCGTGGTGCTGTCGGCCTGCGGCGGCGGCACCGGGGCCTCCGGCGGGGCCGGCGGGTCCGGGGGCGGGACGCTCGACCCGAACGGCACGTTCCGCTACGTCTTCGTGCAGAACCCGTCCACGTTCGACCCGCACAAGTCCGCCAACCCCTGGGACATGATCTTCTTCCGGCTCGTCTACGACCAGCTCATCCGGGAGAACGAGAACGGCGAGCTCGTGCCGCAGCTCGCCACCTCGTGGGAGTTCGTCGACAACGAGACCGCGCTGGTCATGAAGCTGCGCGACGACGTCACCTTCTCCGACGGCACGAAGTTCGACGCCGCGGCGGTCAAGGCGAACATCGAGCGGATGAAGACCCTCGACGGCAGCACGCAGAAGGGCGCGATGGCCCGCGTCGCGGGCGCCGACGTCGTCGACCCCACCACCGTCCGGATCAACCTGTCCGGCCCCGGCGGCAACCTCCCCGCGCTGTTCAGCGGCACCCCGGGCAGCATGATCAGCCCGGCCGCGATGACGAACCCCGACCTCGACCAGAAGCCGGTCGGCTCCGGGATGGCGCGGCTCGTCGAGTACGTCCCCGGCCAGGTCAGCCGCTACGACCGCACCGAGGGCCACTGGGACCCGGAGGCCGCGAAGGCCGCGCACTACGAGATCTACGTGCAGACCTCGGCGCCGACCCGGCTGAACATGCTGCAGACCGGCCAGGCCGAGCTCACCTACCTGGACCCGTCCCAGGCCGACCAGGCCAAGGGCGCCGGGCTCAACACCGCCGAGTCCAAGAGCCTGTCGATCATGTCGATGTACATGAACACCGGCAAGCCGCCCTTCGACAAGCTGGAGGTCCGGCAGGCCTTCCAGCACGCGGTCGACCGCCAGGCGATCGTCGACGGCGTGTTCTTCGGCCTCGGCAAGCCGGTCGCGCAGTACATGCCGCCCGACTACTGGGCCTTCGACCAAGCCGTGACGCCGGACAACCCGGACTACAACTACGACCCGGCCAAGGCCCGGCAGTTGCTCGCGCAGGCCGGCTACCCGAACGGCGTCGACTTCGAGATGCTCGTGCCCAGCCTCGACGACCACCGCGCGGTGGCCGAGGCGCTGGTGCCGATGCTGGCGGAGTCCGGGCTGCGCGCCACGACCCGGGTGATCGAGTCGCCGACCACGCCGCAGACCTTCTACGGCCGCCAGGAGGGCAACGCCTTCCCGGGCATGGGCGCGCCCTTCCAGGACCCGACCACCGTGTACCAGGCGAGCCTGCCGGGCCAGTACGCGAACCCGTGGAACACCACCACCCCGGAGTTCGAGAAGGCGTGGCTCGACGCGCTCAGCGGCGCGACGCGGGACGCCCGGCTCCCGGCGATGCACCGGATGATCGAGGAGGAGAAGCGGATCCTCAAGAGCTTCCCGCTGCACGCCCACTACCCGCCCTCGGCGTGGACCGACCGGGCGGTGTTCCCGGAGGGCTACCGGCCCGCCTACGCACCGACCTTCTACGGCGTCGGGGTCACCGCGGGCTGACGCCGACGGGCCCGGTGGGGACGGGGCGCACCCCGCCGGGCCACCGCGGCGGCGCGGGTGGAGGAACACCCACGGATCCCGCCCGAGGGGTGGGCGTCCGTCCGTTGTCCCTCCCCCGCGCCGATCGCAGACTCGATGCGGGGCGACGCTCGTCAGGACCGGCCCCGCAGCCCATCCCACCAGCACGGGAGGCCCGGCATGCGGCTCGACGGCAAGGTCGCGGTGATCACCGGCGGCGGTTCGGGCATCGGCGCGGCGACCGCGCGGACCTTCGCCCGGGAGGGCGCGGCCGTCGTGATCGCCGACATCGACGAGGCGGCGGGCGAGAAGGTCGCGGCCGAGGTTCGCGAGGCGGGCGGGACGATCGAGGCGCGGGTCTGCGACGCCTCCCGGCCCGAGGAGATCGACGCCCTGATCGGGTTCGCGCTGGACCGCCACGGGGCGCTCGACGTGCTGCACAACAACCACGTCGCGTTCGAGTCGGGCCGCGTCGGCGACCTCTCGCTGGAGGGGTTCCGGCGCTCGCTCGACGCGAGCCTCGTCGCCTACTGGTACGCGACCAAGGTCGCGCTCGTGCCGATGCTGGCGCAGGGCCGCGGGGCGGTCGTCAACACCGCGTCGGTGTCCGGGCTCGCCGGCGACTACGGGCTGGGCGCCTACAACGTGCTCAAGGCCGGCGTCGTCAACCTCTCCCGGGTCACCGCGATCGAGTACGCCCGCAAGGGCATCCGTTGCAACGCGGTGTGCCCGGGCCCCATCGGCACCCCGCCGATCGACCGGCTGCACGACGCCGCCCCGCAGATCTGGTCGGACATCCGGGAGGCGATCCCGATGGGCCGGTACGGCCGAGCCGAGGAGATCGCGAACGCCGTGCTGTTCCTCGCCTCCGACGAGGCGTCCTTCGTCACCGGCACCCACCTGGTCGCCGATGGCGGGCTGTGGGCCCACTCGGGCATGCCGCCGATCGGCGGGCTCGGCCCTGACTTCTGACCCGACTTCTGACCTGCTCCACACCAGAACCTGCTCACGAACCGGGAGCGACATGACCACGCTGGAGATCCCGAACATCGGGACGTTCGACGTCGAGCTGTGGGAGGAGGGCTCCGGTGCGCCGCTGCTCTACCTGCACGGGTACGAGCGCCATCCCGGCGGCGCCGGGTTCCTGAAGCGGCTCGCGACGGACCACCGGGTCCTCGCGCCCGAACAGCCCGGGTACGGGAGCTCGACCGGCTTCGAGCACTTCACCGACGTCCAGGACGTCGCGCTGTACTACCGCGAGCTGGTCGAGTCGTGGGGGCTCGGGTCCGTCGACGTCGTCGGCCACTCCCTGGGCGGGATGTTCGCCGCCGAGCTCGCCGCGATCGCCCCGCAGCTCGTGCGCCGCCTCGTGCTCGTCAACGCCTACGGCCTCTGGCTCGACGACGAGCCGACGCTCGACCCGTTCGGGCCCGCCGACCAGGTGAAGGCCGCGAAGTGGCACGCGGGACCGCCCGACGTCGAGCCCACCAACTTCGTGCCCGACCCGCACGACCCGCACGCGCCCGTCCTGTTCTCGGCCCGCAACCTCGGGTCCGCCACCAAGTTCATGTGGCCCATCGCCGATCGCGGGCTGCGCCGCAGGCTGCCGCTGATCGACGCGCCCACCCTCGTCGTCCACGGGACGTCCGACGGCCTGCTCCCCGTCTCGTACGCCGAGGAGTTCGTGCGGCTGATCCCGGACGCGCGGCTGCACCGCATCGAGGCCGCCGGGCACTACCCGATGGTCGAGCAGGAGGACGAGTTCGTGTCCGCCGTGTCCGCGTTCCTGGCCGGCTGAGGGAGGGGATGCACATGGGACGGGTACAGGGCAAGATCGCGCTGGTCACGGGCGGCGCCGCGGGGATCGGGCGCGCGACGGCCCGGACGCTGGCGCGCGAGGGGGCCACCGTCGTGATCGCCGACATCAACGTCGACGCGGCGAAGCAGGTGGCCGCCGAGATCGGCGGCGAGGCGGAGGCGGTGCACTTCGACGCCACGGACGCGTCGTCCGTCGAGGCCCTCGTCGCCACGGTGATCGCGACGCACGGGCGGGTCGACGTCATCCACAACAACGCGGCGCTCGTGGGGCCGGACGCCTGGTTCACCGACGGCTCGGTGATCGACACGAGCCTGGAGATGTGGGACCGCGCCTTCGCCACGAACGTCCGCAGCATCTTCGTGATGTGCAAGCACGCCCTGCCGCACATGGTCCGGAACGGCGGCGGGTCGATCATCAACATGGCGTCGGTCGGCGGGCTGCGCGGCAGCCCTGCGCTCACCGCGTACGGCACGACCAAGGCGGCGGTCGTGGGCCTCACCCGGTTCGTCGCGGCCCAGCACGGCAAGGACGGCGTGCGCTGCAACGCCATCGCCCCCGGCGTGATCCGGACCCAGCAGCTGCTCGACGCCGTGCCCGAGCTGCCGGTCCGCGCGCTGGAGGGGGTGGCCTCGCCACGCGTCGGTGAGCCGGAGGACATCGCCAACATGGTGCTGTTCCTCGCCTCCGACGAGTCCGCCTTCGTCAACGGCGAGACCTACCGCGTCGACGGCGGCGCCATGGCCACCGCACCCGCCAACCGCACCCTGGAGACGCAGACGTGAAGTTCCACTGGTTCGCCCAGCAGTACTACAGCAAGCTGCCGCCGGAGTACGGCGACACCGTCGAGAGCTCCTGGGTGACCCCGCCGGCCTCCTACGCGGACCCGCGCCAGGTCGGCGAGGACTACCACACCTACATCCGGCTGATGCAGCAGGCGGACGGTCTCGGCTGGGACTCGCTGCTGCTCAACGAGCACCATCAGACCTCCCTGGCGATGACGCCGTCGCCCAACCTGATCGCCTCGATCCTGGCCGCGACCACGGAGAACGCCGCGATCGCGCTGTGCGGCAACTCCCTCGCCCTGTACAACCCGCCGATCCGGGTCGCCGAGGAGATCGCGATGCTCGACGCGCTCTCCGGCGGACGGATCATCGCCGGGATCGTGTTCGGCACGCCCATGGACAGCGCCTTCTCCTACGGCGTCCCGCCCGTCGAGCTGCGGGAGCGGTTCCACGAGGCCCGCGACCTGATCACCCGGGCCTGGAAGGCGACGGGGCCGTTCGCGTTCAACGGGAAGTACACGCAGCTCCGGTACGTGAACCCGTGGCCGCGGCCGGTCCAGGACGAGATCCCGGTCTGGATCCCGGGCAGCGGCAGCGTCGAGACCTGGGACGTGGTCAACGCGCTCGACTACTGCTACGGCTACCTCTCCTTCTCGGGCCGGCAGTCCGCCGAGCCGATCGTCAAGGGCTTCTGGGAGCACACCGAGGCCACGGGCGGGAACATGAACCCGAACCGGATGGCCTTCACCCAGGTCATCTGCTGTGCCGACACCGACGAGGAGGCGGAGCGTCAGTACTCGGAGGCGGTCAAGTACTTCTACCGGCAGAACCCGACGGCGATCTGGCAGGCCACCCCGCCCGGGTACACCTCGCAGGCCTCGATCCGGGAGAACCTGACCCGCGCGAAGACGATCTCGGCGGAGGAGCGGCTGAAGGCGCAGCGCGGCGAGCTCAGCTTCTGGGAGTACGACGAGCTGGGCTACATCATCGCCGGCACCTCCGAGCGCGTGGAGCAGCGGGTCCGGGCGCTGTGCACCGACCTGCGGATCGGGCAGCTCATCACGTGCATGCACGTCGGGAACCTGCCGGAGGACGTGGCGGCGAAGAACAACCACCTGGTCGGCACGCAGGTGATCCCGAAGCTGCGCGACGTCTGGGCGGACGAGGAGGACCGCTGGACCCCGAAGGTGAGCCAGGAGCGGGTGGCCGCCAGGTTCGGGGCGCACGCGCCGGTGTGACGGCCGGGGTCCGTCGCCACGCACCCCGGATTGGGCTGTTCGTGGGATCCCGCTCGGGGTGCACCGCTCCGTAGGCTTCCGGTGACTGAACGATCGATCAGCCACCGGTAGCCGGAGGGATCCGTGCCCGACGAGGACCCCAGTGTCGAGGAGACGCTCGCCCGGTTGCTCCGCCTGCTCGCCACAGAGGCGCCCGACGAGGCCTTCCACCGGCTGGCGGAGCTCGTCGAGGCCCGGGAGCCCGGGCCGGGGCGGGAGACCCTGCTGCACGCGCTGCGGCGGGGCGCGGTGGTGCGGACGAGGCTCCAGCGCCGCCGGCGGCGCGAGAAGGAGACCCAGGCCCTCCTCGAGACCGCCCGCGGGCTGGCCGCGCTGCGGGACGTCGACGAGGCGCTCGACGCCATCGTCGCGCAGTCGCGCCAGCTCCTCGGCACCGACGCGACCTACCTCGCGCTGGTCGACCCCGTCCGCGGCGACGTCGTCATGCGGATCACGCTCGGCACGGTGACCAGGGCGATCGAGTCGGTGCGACAGCCGAAGGGCAGCGGTGTCGGCGGGATGGTGGTGGCCACCGGCGAACCCTTCGCGACCCGCGACTACCTCGC
This sequence comes from Pseudonocardia sp. NPDC049154, assembly GCF_040648315.1. Lineage (NCBI taxonomy): Bacteria > Bacillati > Actinomycetota > Actinomycetes > Pseudonocardiales > Pseudonocardiaceae > Pseudonocardia > Pseudonocardia sp. NPDC049154. The sequence continues at coordinate 21,051 of NZ_JBEZDN010000042.1, read as the reverse complement.
CGATCCCCGCATCACCCGGGACCCGGCGGTGGCCGATGCGGTCCTGCAGGACGGCATCGTGAGCATGGCCGGCGTCCCGATGCGGCTGGGCGACGAGGTCATCGGCGCGTTGTTCGTGGCCAACCGGCACGAACGGGGTTTCGAACGCGACGAGATCTCCCTGCTCTCCGCCCTCGCCGACCACGCGTCCATCGTCATCGAGAACGCGCGGCTGTTCGGCGACGCGGAGGCCACCGCGCGCCGGCTGCGCGACGCGAACGCCGAGCTCGCCCGGCACGGGGACGCCCTCGAGCGTGCGAGCGCCGCGCACGAGCGGCTGATCCCGATGGCACTGCACCGGGCCGACCTGGCCGATCTCGTCGGCGCGGTGGCCGAGATGCTCGACGCGGGCGTCGCCGCCGTCGACCCGGACGGGGCGGTGCTCGAGGCCGCCCCCCGGCCCGGCTGCCCCGGCCCGCTGACGCCGTCGGACCCGTCGGACGGGCTCACCCCGGACGCGGCCGCAGCGGTGCGCCTCGGGCCCGCGCGGTGGGCCGCCCCGATCCGCGCCGGCGGGGAACGCTTCGGGCATCTCGTCCTCGAGGCCGCGGGGCCGGTGCCGGACACGGACGTGCGGATCCTGGAGCGGGCGGCGCAGACCGCGGCCCTGCTGCTGCTCATGGAACGGCAGGTGTCGCTCACCGAGCAGCGGCTGCGCGGCGAGGTGGTCGAGGAGCTGCTCGCCGAGCGCGAACCGGACTGGGCCGCCTTCGACCGCCGGGCCCGCCGCGCCGGGCCGCGGGGCCTGGACCTCCGGCGCCCGCACACGGTCCTGGTCGTGACGGCCGAGGGCTCCGGGCGCCGGTCCCTGGTGCGCGCGGCGTCCGCGCAGGCCTCCCGCCGGGGCGGTCTCGCCCTGGAGCACGGGGCCCACGTCGTGGTGCTGCTGCCCGGCGTCGACCCCGCCGTCGCGGCTCGCGAGGTCCCGGAGCAGCTGAGCCGGGCGACGTCGGCGCGGGTCACGGCCGGCGTCGCCGGGCCCGCCGCCTCCGCGCGCGAGCTCCGGGCCGCCCACCGGCAGGCGGACCGCTGTCACCGGCTGCTGCTCGCGCTGGGCCGGGAGGGCGAGGGCGCCACCACCGACGAGCTCGGGGCGCTGGGCCTGATCCTCGACGGGACCTCCCGGGCCCAGGTCCGCGCGCTGCTCGCCCAGACCGTCGCACCCCTGCAGCGCTACGACGCGGAGCACGGCGCGGAGCTGCTCCGGACCCTCGACGGGTACTTCGCCGCGGGCCAGAACCCGCGCGCCGCGGCGAAGGCACTGCAGCTCCACCCGAACACCGTCTACCAGCGGATCGACCGGATCGACCGGGTGCTGGGCCATCGGCGCTGGCGCGAGCCGGACGGCTCCCTGAGCGTCCAGGTCGCCCTGCAGCTGCACCGGATCCTCGACCACATCCCCCTCGAGGACCTGGTCCCCGGCTGAGCCCGCGCACCGTTGTCCGGACCGCGCCCGCCCGCCTACACTCGCTGAACGATCGTTCGTCAAGTCCGTGCCACGTCCCGGAGGGCCGACGATGTCCCCCCTGCAGTCCCCCGAACGACCGGCCCCGGCGACGACCGTCGCCGACACCCTCACCCGCGTCGTCGAGCTGCTCGCCGACGACGCCCCGGCCGAGGCCGTCACGGCCGCGGTCGCCGGGCTGCGTTCGCCCGTCGCGGCGAGCGCGGCCGCCGACGCGCTCGCCGTCCGCGACCTGCTCGACCTGCGCCGCCGCCGGGAGCGGGAGGGCGCGGCCCTCTACGCGACGGCCCGCGACCTGACCTCGCTGCGCAGCAGCGACGAGGTGCTGCGGGCGATCGTGGAGCGGGCCCGCCGGCTGCTCGGCTCGGACTCCGCCTACATCGCCCTGGTCGACGCGGCCACCGGCGACGCCTACATGCGGGTCACCACCGGCACGCGGACCGAGGGCATCCGGGCCGTCCGCCAACGGCCCGGGTACGGGGTCGGGGGCTTCGTGATCCAGACCGGGCAGGCGCTGGCGACCCCCGACTACCTCGTCGACGAGCGCATCCGCCACGACCCGCTGGTGGCGGCCGCGGTCGGGGCCGACGGCATCGTCAGCATCGCGGGCGTGCCCATGAAGACGGGCACGACCGTGATCGGCGCCCTCTTCGCCGCGAACCGGGTCCGTCGCGACTTCGACCAGGCCGAGATCGCCCTGCTCTCCTCGCTCGCCGCCCACGCGTCCGTCGTGATCGAGAACGCCCGGCTCTACGAGCGCACCCAGACCGTCACCGCCGAGCTGCGCGAGGCCGGGGCCCGGCTCGCGGCCCAGCGGCACGCGCTCGAGCGGGCGGCGTTCGCCCACGAGCAGCTCATGCCGCTCGCCCTCGAGCGGACGGACGTGGCCGAGCTCGTCCGCGTCGTCCGGCGCGTCCTCGGCGGGAGTGCGGTGCTCCTCGCCGCGGACGGCACGGTGCTCGCCGAGTGCCACGAGGAGCCCGGCGCCGACGACCGGGTGGCGCACGAGGTCGAGATCCGCGTGGGCGAGGAGTCGCTCGGCCGGCTGCGGCTCCTCCGTCCCGGTCCCCTCTCCCCCGCCGACGAACGCACCCTCGAACGCGCCGCGCAGACGGCGGCCCTGCTGCTGGTGATGGGGCGCCAGACCGCGCTGGTCGCCCGCGAGCTGCGGGCCGAGCTGCTGGCCGACCTGCTGGCGGACCGCGCGCCGAACTGGGCCGTCCTGCAGCGGCGCGCAGAGCGCTCGGGCATCGCGGACTTCGACCGGCCGCACACGGTGGTCGTCGCCGGCGGCCCAGCGTCCGAGGAGCGACCGGCCGGGATCCCCGAGCCGGACCATCCGCTGCTCGGCGCGGCCGTCGACGTCGCGGAGCGCCACGGCGGGCTGGCGGGGACGCACGGCGACACGGTCGTGCTGGTCCTGCCCGGGCTCGACGCCGACGACGCCGCCCGCCTCGTCGTGGACGAGCTGACCGCCGCGAGCGGGCGGCCCGTCACCGCGGGCGCGGCCGGGCCCGGGGCGACCGCCCGGGTGGTGCGGGGGCTGCACCGCTCGGCGGCGCGCTGCCACCGGCTGCTGCTCGCCCTCGGCCGGGAGGGGCACGGCGCCTCGCTGCCCGCGCTCGGGATGCTCGGCACGGTGCTCGAGACCGCGGACACCCAGCAGGTCCGGGGTCTGCTGGACCGCACCCTCGGCCCGCTGACGGAGTACGACCGCGCGACCGGGTCGACCCTGCTGACCACCGTCGAGGCCTACTTCTCGGCAGGCCAGAGCCCGCCCGCGACCGCCCGGGCGCTCGGCGTCCACGTCAACACCGTGTACCAGCGGCTGGAGCGCATCACGGCCGTCCTCGGCGGCACGCGGTGGCGCGAACCGGACGGCGCCGTCGAGATGCAGCTTTCCCTCGCCCTGAACCGGCAGATGGGTGAGCCGCTGGGGTGAGGCGCGCTCACCGCGAGAACAGGTCGCCGTTGAGGTAGATGTCCCAGTCCGCCGCGGTCAGGCCGTGCCCGCCGGAGCGCAGGTGGTAGCTCATCGCCGGGCCGCGGAAACCCTTGTCCGTGGGAGGCCGCCAGCTCGTCGAGGGCAGGCCGGTGTCGCCCAGCCCGTAGAGCTCGTACACCTGGGCCGCGGCGACGTACGCCAGGAACTCGCCCTCGGGGTCGGCGTTCGCGTCGTCCGTGGCGCTCGCGACGACGACCCGGCGCGGTGCCATGAGCGCCACCAGCTCGTGCTGGTCGACGGGCAGCGAGTCCACGCGGTCGTTGTAGGCCTTGTACGTCTGCGGGAACCAGTGCGGGAACGAGCCGTTGATGCGCGCGACGGTCTCCGCGCCGACGCCGCCGTCGCCGCGCCGGGCGAGCTTGGTGCCGGTGGATCCCGAGTTGTTCGGGATGGCCACCGCGAAACGGGTGTCCTGCGCCCCGGCCCACAGCGCGGCCTTGCCGCTGCGCGAGTGGCCGATGACCGCCACCTTCGTGGGGTCGATGTCGGGATCCGTCTGCAGGTAGTCCATCGCCCGGCTGGCCCCCCACGCCCAGGCGCTGATGGCCCGGCCCGCGTCCGCGGGCAGCTCCTCGTCGGAGGGATGGAACAGGTCGATCATCGTGCTGCGGTAGCTGCCGCTGTCGTCGGGAGCGACCTCGCCCGCGTCGAAGGCCGCGAACGCATAGCCGGCGTCGGTGATCGTCGACACCGGCGCGATCCCCGACGACCGGTCCGGGTCGTCCCCCACCTCGCCGCGATGGTCGATCATCAGGAACGTGCCCCGGGGCTTGGCGCCGGTCTTCGGGACGAACAGCGTCAGGTCGACGCTGCCGGTGCCCTGCGGGCCGGTGACCGTGATCGTGATGATCTTGCGCGTGACGGCGGGGAAGTCGGTCGACGCGACCTCGAAGGTCTGCGTCGTCGGCGCAGGCAGGCTCTGTCCGTAGACGTTCTCGCGGAAGTCGGCCAGCAGTTCGGCGCGCCGGGTGTTCTCCCACTCCGCGGCGGTGGTGACGGCAGCGCCGTTGTGCAGCCGCAGCGGGTTCGGGTACTCCTCGCCGTCGATGGTCACCGTCCTCGGGGCCTGTGTCAGGGCCGCCGTCCGGACCGGCGCCGGCTGCAGCGCCGAGCCGCTGGCGGCGCACATCGCCACGACGACGAGCAGCGACGTCGCACATCTCGTCACGATGTGCAGTCGGTCGCGGTGACGCGAGTGGCTCGGGGTACGCACGAGGCGGAATCTACCCAGCCGCGATCACTCGGCAACTACTCTCGGCGCAGAGCCATCCATCGGATGACACTTCCGGGTATCGAACGAGTGGCCGCGCCCGGAGTCTCCTCCGGGGCGTGGGGCGGACGAGCTGGCCTGTAAGCCGGATCCTGTTCCCGGGCGCCTCGCGGCGCTCCGTTCGGCGACCATCCATCTAGGCCTGCCGTCGCCGGCAGGCTCGAGCGGCCTACCCGCAGGCTCGGACGGGCCGTCCTCGAACACCTGCGCAGCCTCCCGGGGGAGGCCTCTCGGCCTTGCTCCGGGTGGGGTTTACCGAGCCACCCCGGTCACCCGGGGTGCTGGTGGTCTCTTACACCACCGTTTCACCCTTACCGCGCGCCCGGGGGCGCACGGCGGTCTGTTCTCTGTGGCACTGTCCCGCGGGTCGCCCCGGGTTGCCGTTGACAACCACCCTGCCCTGCGGAGTCCGGACTTTCCTCGGCGGCGTGATGCCGACGCGGTCGCCCGGCCAGCTCGTCCGCGCCACGGATCGTAGCGCGTGGATCACGGCGCGGTACACGGGTGTCCGCGGACAGCGCGCAGGCCCCGAGGGCACGGCTCCGACCTGCGTGGATGGGCCGACGTCAGCTCGGCGGCGGGGTCGTGGTGGTCGTCGTGAGCGGGACGGCGGGCGGCGTGGTCTGGGTGGTCTGGGTGGTCACGGGCGTCGTCGGGGCGGGCGTGGTCGCGACCCGCTTCTTGGTCCAGGTCCGGGTGGGCGGGGTCGAGGCGGTGCGGGTGGACGCCGCCGTGGTGCCCTCCGTCGCGGGGGCGGGCGGGGTGGTGGACGGCCGCGGCGGTCGGGACCGCGTGGTCGTCGGCGTCGGCGAGGGTGTCGGCGGCACCGTCGCGCTCGACGGCGAGCTGGGCGCGGTCGGATCCGGCGAGGGCGTGGGTGCTTCGGGCGTCGGGCCCGTCGGGGCGGTGGGCCCCGTCGGGCCCGCGTTCTGGGCCGGAGCCGGCCCCTGAACGGGGTTCTGAGCGGGGGCGGGCCTCTGAACGGGCCGGGCGGCGACGGGCAGGGCGGGCCGGGCGGGCGCGGCCTGGTGAGTCGCCGCCGCGCCCTCGGTGCCGGCCGAGGTCCCGGCCGAGCTCCGGGCCGGCGGGGCGTCGTCGCGCGCCGCGGCCTGCTGTGCGGAGTCGCCCGTGTCCGCGGAGGCCCAGGGCCGCGGGTCCGAGAAGTCCGCGGAGTCCGACGTGTCCGCCTCCCCCGACGAGTCCCCGGAGTCGGCGAGGACCCGCTCCGGCGGTGGCGCGGCGGGCTGTTCCGGACCGGCCGCGACCGGCGGGGCCCCGGTCGTGCCCTCGGACGGCGCCGCCGACGACGAGGCCGTGGACGGAGCCGTGGACGGGGCCGTGGACGGGGCCGTGGACGGGGCCGTGGACGGGGCCGTGGACGGAGCCGTGGACGACAGTGCCGGCGCGGGGGCGGCCAACGGCGGGCGGGCCGCCGTCGTCGGACCGGTCACGAAGGTCCGCAGCGTGCCCTCCCCCGACGAGGTCCCCACCCAGGCCGCCAGCAGCGCCCCGAGCCCGACGACCGCGACCACCCCGGCCACCGCCGCCCGCACCGCCCGCGTGGCGCCCTCGGGCCGGTGCAGCAGCAGCCAGATCGGCACCACGCACCAGGCGAGGATCAGCACCGTCGCCAGGACCACACCCCACCGTTGCGTCATCGCGCCCTCCCCCACGGCACGGCCCCCCGGGACCGGCGACCTCACCCCATGGTGCTCCCGACCCCCGACCGTTGCGCCATGCAGTAGCTCGCACCTCCGGCACCCGGACGTTACGGACGACGGCCGAGCGGCCCGCCGACCGGCCGTCTACTGTTCCGGCCGTGGTGGGCGCGTCGCCGGGTCAGCTGGTCTTCCTCCTCGTCGCGGGGCTGGTGGCCGGCGCGATCAACGCCATCGCGGGCGGCGGCTCGCTGCTGGTCTTCCCCGCCCTGCTGGCGGTCGGGCTGAACCCACTGGCCGCCAACGTCACCAACTCGATCGCGCAGTGGCCGGGCTACGTCGGGATCGTCGTCGGCAACCGGCGGGAGCTGCGGGAGCAGCGTCGGCGCATCGTGCTGACCTGCATCATGGCGGCGCTCGGCTCGGTGGTCGGCTGCATCCTGCTGCTGGTCCTGCCCGGCTCGGTGTTCGACACCGTCGTGCCCGCGCTGGTCATCCTGGCCAGCATCGTCATGGCGCTCGGCCCGTACCTGAAACGCTGGATCGGCACCCCGGACCCCGACGCGCCGGACCGCACGGCGTGGCTGCTGCCCGCGGTGTTCCTCGCCGGCGTCTACGGCGGCTACTTCGGCGGGGCGCTCGGGGTCATCCTGATCTCCGTGCTGTCGCTGCTGGCCAACGACAGCCTGGTCCGGCTCAACGCGCTCAAGGGCCTGCTCTCGCTCGTGGCCGCGACGGTCACGGTGATCATCTTCGCGCTCCGCGCGCCGGTGGACTGGACCGCGGTCGCGATCCTGGCGCCCACCACGCTCGTCGGCGGCTATCTCGGCGCCCGGGTCGCCCGCCGGATGCCCGACGCCGTGCTGCGCTGGTTCGTGGTCGTGCTCGGGCTGGCCGTCGGCGTGTACCTGATCCTCACCTGATGGCGCTCGCCCTCGCGGTCGCGCTCCTCGCGATCGTGCTGGCCGTCGCGGTCCTGCGACCGCGCGGACTGCCGGAGGCCGCGGCGGCCGTCCCGGCGGCGGTCCTCGTCGTCGTGCTCGGGCTCCTGCCCCTCCCGGCGGCCGTCGCCGAGATCGGCGAGCTGGGCCCGACCGTCGGTTTCCTGGCCGCGATCCTGCTGCTCGGGCGGCTCGCCGACGCCGAGGGCGTGTTCGGCTGGCTCGGCGCCCGGCTCGCGGTGGCCGCCCGGGGCCGGGCGCCGCGGCTGTTCGGGCTGGTCTTCGCCGCGGCCACGGCGGTCACGGTGGTGCTGAGCCTCGACGCGACCGTCGTGCTGCTGACCCCGGTCGTCCTCGCGACCACGGCCCGGCTGCGGCTCCCCGCGCGCCCGCACGCCTACGCCTCGGTGCACCTCGCCAACGCCGGCTCGCTGCTGCTGCCCGTGTCGAACCTGACGAACCTGCTGGTGTTCGAGGCGTCGGGGCTGTCGTTCCTCGGCTTCGCCGGCCTGATGCTGCTGCCGTGGCTCGTCACGCTCGCGGTGGAGTACGGCGTGCTGCGCGGCTTCTTCCGCGGTGATCTCGGCGAGTCCGTCCCGGTGTCCGCGCGGCGCAACGGCGAGCGCACGCCCCGGTTCGCGCTCGTCGTCCTCGCCCTCACGCTGGCGGGGTTCGGCGCCTCGTCGACGGTGGGGGTGGAGCCGGTCTGGGTGGCGGCGGCCGGTGCCGTGGTGCTCGCGGTGCGGGCCGTCGTCCGCCGGGAGATCGGGGTCGCCGGCCTGGTCCGCGGGACGTCCCCGCTGTTCTGCGTGTTCGTGCTGGCGCTCGGCGTGGTGGTCGCCGCGGTCGCCACGCACGGGCTCGCCGGCTGGTTGGCCGGGATCCTGCCGGACGCGCCGACCCTGACCGGGCTGCTCGGCGTCGCGGCGGTGGCCGCGGTGCTGGCGAACGTGGTCAACAACCTGCCGGCGACGCTGGTGCTCATCGCCGCGCTGGGGCCGGCGCCGCACCCGGCACTGGTCCTCGCGCTGCTGCTCGGGGTGAACATCGGCCCGAACCTGACCTACGTGGGATCGTTGGCCACGCTGCTGTGGCGCCGGGTCCTGCCCCGCACGCCGAGCCTGCGCACGTTCACCGCCGTCGGCCTGCTGACCGTCCCCGTCGCGCTGACCGCGGCCACGGCAGCCCTCTGGGCGGTGTGGAGCCTGGTCGGTTAGGACGGGTCGCCGGGCACGTGGGACGTGTCGTTGACCAGCCGGACGGACGCCCCGCCGTCGGGGAAGAAGTCCGCGATGCAGAGCGACGCCAGGTCCAGGTGCAGCCGGTAGAGGATCGAGCTGCCGCTGGCCAGGGCCTCCTGCAGGATCAGCTTGATCGGCGTGACGTGGCTGACCACGACGACCGTGCGGCCGGGGAAGTCCGCGACGATCTTGGCGCGCTCGGCGGCGACCCGGACCCCGGCCTCGGCGAAGCTCTCGCCGCCGGGCGGGGCGACCTCCGTGCTGCCCAGCCAGCGCGCGAACACCTCCGGATCGCGCTCGCGGGCCTCGACGAAGGTCAGGCCCTCCCACTCGCCGAAGTCCGTCTCGATCAGCCCGTCGCGCACCTCGACCGGCAGCCCGGTGACCGCGGCGACGGCCTCGGCGGTCTGCCGCGCCCGCAGCAGCGGCGAGGTGAGGACGGCGTCGACGCCGCCGAGGGCGCCGATCCGCTCCGCCGCACCCGCGACCTGGGCCTCGCCCCGCGCGGTCAGGGCGGGATCGCCCAGGCCGGAGTAGCGCTTCTCCACGGACAGCGGCGTCTGGCCGTGCCGGAGCAGCAGCATGCGGGTCGGGGCACCCTTCTGCCCGGTCCACGCGGCGGAGCCCGAAGGGGTCGAGCCCGTCACAGCCCGGACTCCCCGGTCCGCACCAGGATCGCGCCGCACTCCTCGCAGTGGACCACGTCGTCGGCCGCCGCGGCCTTGACCCGCCCCAGGAAGGTGCGGTCCAGCTCGAGGCGGCAGGCGCCGCAGCGGCGCTCGCGCAGCAGCCCGGCCCCGGCCCGCCCCTGCTCGCGCCGCTTCTCGTAGACGGCGAGCAGGTCCTCGGGCAGGTCCGGGAGGATCGCCGCGCGGTCGCGGCGCCGGCCGCCCTCGCCCGCGTCGATGTCGGCGAGCGCGGTGTCCCGGCGCGCGGTCACGGCCTGCAGGTGCTCCTCGGCCTCGGCGAGCACGCGCCGGGAGTGGTCGAGGTTGCCGCCCAGGGCCTCGCGCTGCTCCATGACCTCCAGCTGCTCGTCCTCGAGGACGCCCTGGCGGCGCGCGAGGGTCTCGAGCTCGTGCTGCAGGTCGGCGGCCTGCCGGGCGCTCACCCCGGAGCCCGCGAGCACCGCCCGGTCCTTCTCGGTGCGCGCGCGCACGCCCTCGACGTCCCGCTCGAGCCGGCGGATGTCCCGGTCCAGGTCGCCCGCCGCGGTCTCGGCCTCGACCACGGCGTCCTTGCCCGCGCGGACGCGCGCCTCGGCCTCGGTCAGCTCCGCGTGCTCGGGCAGCGCCCGGCGGCGGTGCGCGAGCCGCGTGAGCTCCGCGTCGACCTCGGCCAGGTCCAGCAGCCGCCGCTGCGCGGCGGGATCGGCCTTCACGCCCCTCGTCCTCCTTCTCGGGTGGTCACGCGCCGAGGGTCCAGGGATCGGTCCGGAGCCGGGACACGCGGGTCTCGACGCTACCCCCCAGCGCCTTCTCGACGACGGCCGCCGCCTGCGCGCACCAGGGCCACTCCGAGGCCCAGTGCGCGACGTCGACCAGCGCCGGGGTCGGGCGGCCGGGCAGCGAGCCCGCCAGCAGGTGCTCCGACGCCGGGTGGTGACGCAGGTCCGCGGTCACGTAGGCGTCCACGCCGGCCGCGATCGCCGCGGACAGCGCCGAGTCGCCCGCGCCGCCGCACACCGCGACCCGCCGGACCGGACGGTCCGGGTCCCCGGCTGCGCGCACCCCCCACGCGGTCCGCGGCAGGGCGGCCGCGACCCGTTCGGTGAAGGCGGACAGCGGCTCCGGCTCCGGCAGCTCGCCCACCCGGCCGAGCCCGCGCGCCGACGGCAGTGCCGCCAGCTCGAACACGTCGAAGGCGGGCTCCTCGTACGGGTGCGCCGCGCGCAGCGCCTCGACCACCGCGCGCCGCCGGTGCCGCGGCAGGACCATCTCCAGCCGGGTCTCCGCGACCCGCTCCAGCTTCCCGACCTCGCCGATCGCCGGGTGGGCGCCGGCGTGCGGCAGGAACTGGCCGGTCCCGGCCGTGGCGAACGAGCAGTGGCTGTAGTCGCCGATCTCCCCCGCCCCCGCCGCGGACAGGGCCTCGTGCACGCTCCGCAGCGCCGGCCCGGTCGGGACGAACGCGACGATCTTGTCCAGCGGCTGGTCCGGCTGCGGCTGCAGCGGCGCCGCCACCCGCAGGCCCAGGGCCTCGGCGAGCGCGTCGGACACGCCGGGATCGGCGGAGTCGGCGTTGGTGTGGGCCGTGAACAGCCCGACGCCGCCGCGGATGAGCCTGTGCAGCAGCGCCCCCTTGGGCGTGTCGGCGCCGACCCCGTGCACCCCCCGCAGCAGCAGCGGATGGTGCGTGACGAGCAGCTGCGCGTCGGTGTCGAGGGCCTCCTCGACGGTCTCGGCCACGGCGTCGACGGCGAACAGCACGCGGCGCACCGGGTCGGCCGGGTCGCCGCAGACCAGGCCGACGGCGTCCCAGTCCTGGGCGAGACCGGGTGGGTAGGCGGCCTCGAGGGCCGCGGTGACATCGGCCAGCGATGCCGGAGGGTGCTCGCTCACGCCGCTACACCTACCAGGGCCGCGGCCAGTGCCTCGACCAGGAGCGCCACCCGCGCGGGCCCGCGCACCGCGACCCGCAGGTGGTCGGGCCCCAGCCCGGGGAAGGTGTCGCACCGGCGCACCGCGATCCCGCTGTGCCGCAACCGTTCCCGCACCTCCGCGCCGCGTCCCGCGGGCAGCCGCAGCAGCAGGTAGGGCGCCACGCCGGGCAGCACCTCGACGCCGGGCAGGTCGGCCAGGACGGCCGCCTGCGCCCGCCGCTGCTCCGCCAGCTCCTCGGCCACCCGCTCCGCCTCGGCGACGGCCGCGGGTTCGGAGCAGGCGATCACCGCCTCCAGCCCGAGGGTGCCGACCGGCCAGTGCGGCCGCGGGACGGCCAGCCGGGCGAGCAGGGCGGGGTCGCCGAGCGCGTACCCGGCCCGCAGGCCGGCGAGCGCCCAGGTCTTGGTCAGCGAGCGCATCACCAGCAGGCCCGGCAGCCGTTCCCCCGCGAGCGACTCCGGCTCCCCCGGCACGGCGTCGGCGAAGGCCTCGTCGACGACCAGCACCCGCCCCGGCCGGGCCAGGGCTCGCAGGTCGGCGGCCGGGTGCAGGACGCCGGTCGGGTTCGTCGGGTTCCCGACGACGACCAGGTCCGCCTCCTCCGGCACGGCGGCCGGGTCGAGCCGGTGCCCGTCCGCCTCGGCGGTGAGCACGTGGTCCACCGCGAGCCCCGCGCCGCGCAGGGCGGCCTCCGGCTCGGTGAACCCCGGGTGCACGACGACCGGCCGGCGCGGCGCCAGGCCCGGGAGCAGCGCGAACCCCTCCGCGCTGCCGGCCAGCACCAGCACCTCCTCGGGCGCCCGGCCGTGCCGCCGTGCGACGGCCTCGCGGGCGCGCCGGTCATGCCCGGTCGACGGGTAGCGGGCCAGGTCGTCGAGCGCCGCCGCGAGCCGGGCCCGCAGCCAGGCCGGCGGGGCGTCGCCCCGGACGTTGACGGCGAAGTCGACCAGCCCCGGCGTCGCCTCGGCGTCGCCGTGATGACGCAGCGTGTCGAGATCCGGACGCGCGGCGATGGCACGCGATCCGGACACAGTGGCCTTGATCTCCTCCGGCGGCTCCGGGACGCCCTCCATACCGGGGCACCCTACGGTGACGGGGTGCATGTCAGTTTCGTCTGTACCGGCAACATCTGCCGCTCCCCGATGGCGGAGAAGGTGTTCCGCGCCGCCCTGGACGAGGCCGGCCTCGCCGCCGGTGTGGCGGTGACCAGCGCGGGGACGGGCGGCTGGCACGTCGGCGAGCCCATGGACCCGCGGGCGGCCGAGGTCCTGCAGCGCCACGGATACGACACCGCCCACACGGCCCGCCAGATCGACTCGCACGTGCTCTCCGCGGACGTCCTCGTCGCCCTCGACCACGGCCACCGCCGCGCCCTGCGGGACTCCGTGCCCGAGCCGGACCGGGTCGTGATGCTCCGCTCCTTCGACGCCGAGTCCACGGACGACGCCGAGGTCCCCGACCCCTACTACGGCGGCCCGGACGGCTTCGACGAGGTCCTGCGCATGATCGAGGCCGCCGTGCCGGGCCTGCTGGAGCGGGTCCGCAAGGAGCTCTGACCCGCGTGACCGGCGCGCTCGCGGAGGTCGGGCTGGACCCGGGCGCCCTGCGGGGCGGCGGGGTCCGCCGGGCGACCCTGCCCGACGGGCGGGCCGCCGTCGTCAAGCGGGATCCGTCCGTGCCGGCCGAGGCCGCGGGCCTGCGGTGGCTGGCCGTGCCCGGTGGTCCGCCCGTGCCCGAGGTGTACGCGGCCGACGAGGAGTGGCTGATCAGCCAGGAGGTGCCGGCCGGGAGCCCCACCTCGACCGCCGCCGAGGACCTGGGCCGCCGGCTCGCCGCGCTGCACGAGGCCGGCGCCCGCGCCTTCGGCGCTGCCCCGCCCGGCGGCCCCGCCGACGCCTGGATCGGCGCCACGGGGATGCGCAACGAGCCCGCCGACTCCTGGCCCGAGTGGTACGCCGAGCACCGGGTCCTCGCCTACGTCCGGCGCGCCGATCTGCCGGACACCGCGGTGTTCGACGAGGTGTGCGCCCGGCTGCCGGAGCTCGCCGGGCCGGCCGAGCCGCCCGCACGGCTGCACGGCGATCTCTGGTCGGGCAACGTCCTGTGGTCGGCCGACGGCGCCTGGCTCATCGACCCGGCGGCGCACGGAGGCCACCGCGAGACCGACCTCGCCATGCTGGCGCTGTTCGGCCTGCCGCACCTCGACCGCGTGCTGGCGGCCTACGACGAGGTCGCTCCGCTGGCCGAGGGCTGGCGTTCACGGGTGCCGCTGCACCAGCTGTTCCCGCTGCTCGTGCACACCGTGCTGTTCGGCGGCGGCTACCCGAGCCAGGCGATGGCGGCCGCGCACGCCGCTCTCCGCGCCGCCTGAGATGTCGCAGTACGGAACCATGATGCGATCACGGCCCGAAGAATCGCGTTGTGGAACGCTACTGCGGCCTCAGCGCCAGTCGTCGATCACGAACACGTCGTCCCGGTCGTAGCCGGCGTCGTTGGGTGCGTGCATCGTGACGCCCGGGACGTCCGTGACGAACTCCCGCGCGACGAGGTGCCGGTAGGCCCGGTGCCGGGCGGTGTTGACCCCCACCACGAGCCGCTCCACGCCGAGCACCGCGGCGTGGGCCAGGCAGGCGTCGACGAGTGCGGCGAAGTCCGCCTCGGCGCCCGGCCGGACCAGGCCGACCTTCACGTACGCCACGCCGGAGCCCGCCTCGGATCCCGCGCCGTCGTGCACCACGGCCACGCCGGTGGGCGCCGCGGCCGGCCCGGCCAGCACGACCTCGCCGATCTTCTGGTCGAGCACGCTCGCGATCTCGCCCGCGATGTCGAGTCCCGGGTACACCGCGCCGGCGAGCCGCCCCGCCGCGGCCGTGAGCTCCTCCCGGCTCCGGGCGGACCCCGGCGCCCACTCCACGGCCGGCGGCGCGGCGGGCACCGGCCGGGACATCAGCGCGGTCAGGAACCGCGGCCAGTACCCGAAGCGCTGGTAGAGCCGGTGGTGGCGGGGGCTGTGGGCGAAGGTGAAGAGCCCGCGGCGGACCACTCCCCACTCCCGCAGCACGCCGTCGGCCGCGGCGAAGAGCTGCGACCCGATGCCGCGGTCCCACCACTCCGGCTCCACGGACAGCGGCCCCACGAACCCGACGCTCCCCCAGCGCGTGGCGAACGCCGACCCGACGAGCCGGGTGCCGGCGAAGGCGCCCAGGGCCGCCGTGTTCGGCGCGGCCCAGCGGGTGCGGACGAGCTCGGCGTCCCGCTGGTCGTCGCCCCCGACGAGGGCGGCGAAGGCCCGGCGTTGGATCCGGTCGGCGGCGTCGAGGTCCGGTTCGCGCAGCGCCCGGATCTCGCACTCCGCCCGGCGGCGCGTGTGGGGACCCATGCGCGAACGATGCACGCGCACCTGGCCCGCGGGAAGGCCTGCGGTGGACCGTTCAGCCGGACGTGCGCTCCGCCTCGGCAGCCGGTGCCTCCTTGAGCTCGGCGAGCGAGTCGTCGATCGCGGCGGCGAGGGTGTCGACGTCCGGGAGGGCGTCGCGGTCCGCGTTGAGCCCGTAGCAGACGGTGCCGTCGTACGAGGTCACGCCGACGGCGACGGCCTGGCCGTGGGCCAGCGGGACCACCGGGAACACGTCCCGCATCCGCGCGCCCATGGCGTACAGCGGCCGCGGCGGGCCGGGCACGTGCGTGACGACGACGTTGAACAGCCGGGAGGAGAGCCGGGAGGACAGCCGCGCGCCCATCTGGTGCACGGTGGGTGTGGTCAGCCCGGCGAGCCCGACCACGGCGGTGGTGCCCGCCGACCGGCCGAACCGCTTGCGCGCCTCCATCTGCACGGCGATCGACCGCAGCCGCTCGACGGGGTCGTCGATGCCCACCGGCAGCTCCACGAACACCGCGGAGATCTGGTTGCCGGAGGTCGCGGCACCGGAGCGGCCGCGCATGCTCACCGGCACCATCGCCCGCACGACCGTGTCGGCGAAGATCGGCTCGCCGCGGCTGATCAGCCAGCGCCGCAACGCCCCCGTCACCACGGCGAGCACCACGTCGTTGACCGAGCCGCCGCCCGCGCCGTGCCGCCGCCGGATCACCCGGTGATCGAACAGCAAGGTCTTGGCCATCCCGAAGCGGCGCTGCTCGCCGATCGGCGCGTTGAGGGCGCCGACGGGCCGGCCGCGGCGGGCGGTGCGCACGGCGTCGGCCAGCCCGCCGAGGGAGCGCCGGACGGACGACGCGGCCTGCCGCAGGTCCGCGGCCGAGCGCGCGACGGCGTCGACGGCGCTGCGCGGGCGCAGCATGTTCTCCACCACCGCCGACGCCGCCAGCTCCAGGCCGCTCGGCTCGCGGGCGGGCCGCCAGTCGTCCGGGTCGACCTCGCGGGGCTTCGGCGTGGTGTCGAGGAGGACGGCGCCGATGTCCATCGAGGCCAGCCCGTCGACCATCGCGTGGTGGGTCTTCGTGACGACCGCGAGCCGGTGCCCCTCGAACCCCTCGACCAGGTAGATCTCCCACAGCGGGCGCGACCGGTCGAGCTGGCGGGACAGCAGCCGCCCGACCAGCTCGCGCAGCGCCACGTCCGACCCCGGCGCGGGCAGCGCCGAGCGACGGACGTGGTAGCTGAGGTCGAACTCCGGGTCGTCGACCCAGACCGGCAGGCCCAGCCGCCCCGGCACCTCGCGCACCTTCTGCCGGTAGCGCGGCACCAGGGCGAGCCGGTCGCCGATGAGCCGGACGAAGGCGTCGACGTCGAAGGGCTCGTCCTCGTCCGACCCCGTCTCGAAGGTCATCACCCCGCCGACGGTCATCGCCGTCGTGCGCTCCTCCATGAACAGGAACGAGGCGTCCAGGGGGGTCAGGCGCTCGGGCACGGGGAAAACCCTAGTGCGCGCTCACCACACGCCCTCGGCGCGCCAGCCCCGCAGCGGCATGCCCGACGCGCCGTGCTCGCCCAGCCTCACGCCCAGCATCTGGTGCAGCTGGATGTTGTCGAGCTCGAAGCCGAGCCGGCACGCGGCCATGTACAGCCGCCACACGCGGGCCCGGCCGATCCCGACCTCGGCGACGGCCTCGTCCCAGTGCTCCTCGAGGTTGGCGCCCCAGTCCCGCAGGGTCAGCGCGTAGTGCTCGCGCAGGTTCTCCTCGTGCCGGATCTCGAAGCCGGCGTCGTTCATCTCGGTCATCAGCAGGCCGGGCGACTCGAGCTGCCCGTCCGGGAAGACGTACCGGCCGATGAACGGGTCGACCTTGCGCTTGTTCACGGTGTGCGGCTGTGTGATGCAGTGGTTGAGCAGCCGGCCCTCCGGGCGCAGCTTCCCGTACAGGAACCGGAAGTAGGAGCCGAGCTGCTTCTTGCCGATGTGCTCGGTGAGCCCGATCGAGCTGACCGCGTCGAACCCGGTCTCGGGGACGTCCCGGTAGTCCAGGTGCCGGACCTCGGCGAACTCCTCCAGGCCCTCGCGCCGGATCGCCTCCTGCGCCCACGACGCCTGCTCCCGGGACAGCGTCACGCCGAGCGCCTTCACGCCCAGCCGCGCCGCGTGCCGCACCATCCCGCCCCAGCCGCAGCCGACGTCGAGCAGCCGCATGCCCGGCTCCAGTGCGAGCTTGCGGGCGACGAGGTCGTACTTGGTCTCCTGCGCCTCCTCGAGCGTCGCGTCGGGACGCGGGTAGGCGGCACAGGTGTAGGTCATCGACGGCCCGAGCACCCACTCGTAGAAGCGGTTCGAGACGTCGTAGTGGTGCGAGATCGCCTGGCTGTCCCGGAACTTCGAGTGCAGCCGCCCGCGCGGCCGCGCCTCGAGCTCGGGCGGCGCCGGGCGGTACTTCAGCCACACCGGACCGACGGTCGCGAGCAGCTTCGCGAAGTCCGCCTTGGAGACCCCGTGGAGGGTCACGTCGGACAGTGCGGCCAGGGCGGCGTAGAGGTCGCCCTCCACCTCGATCTCCCCGGTGACGTACGCCCGCGCCAGCCCGAGCGTGCCCGGCGCCGACGCCAGCCGGGCCAGCGCCCGCGGCGACTCGATCCGCAGCGCCACCTCGGCGTCGTCCGGACCGGACTTGCTGCCGTCGTAGGCGATCAGCCGGATGGCCGCGTCCGCCCCGATGACGTGCCCGAACACCTCCGCGACCCGCATGCTCATGCTCCCCCTCCGACCTTCGTGTACAGATCCGGTACCCGCCCCGCGGGGTCGTATCGCTCCTTCACGGCCCGGTACGCCGCTCCGTTGTAGCGCTCCCAGAACTCCGTCTCGCCGTAGTGGACGGTCGAGTAGAGACTCTTGTGGCCGTCCAGGTCGGCCACGAGCTTCTCGACGAAGCGGTTGTGCTCCTCGCGGTCCGCCCCCACCGGCACGGACGACCAGAAGCCCACGTTCACGTACGGCGTGTGCGGCTCCATCGGGTAGAGCGGCCAGGTGCGCTCCCCGCGCAGCTGCAGCGGGCAGAGCCACACCGGCGCGATCCCGACGTGGGAGTGGAAGGCCGCGAGGAACTCGGGCAGCCGGGGCGTCGGGATCTCGACGTCCTGGATCACCATCTCCTCCTCGGGCCGGCCGAGGGCGCGCCGCACGGTGTTCGACGCCTGGTACCGCTGGTCGAGCGCGACCAGCCGGCGGTAGACGTCGGACCGGCGGTACCGCTTCGGCCACACCCGGCGCAAGGCGGGGACCTGCACGCCGAAGGCGCGCGAGCACCAGAACCAGTCGGTGTCCCAGCGCCACAGGTAGTCGTGGACGGTGAGGTGGTCGACGGGCCGGCGCTGCAGCGACCGGTAGAACACGTCCATGCCGGTGTAGTCGGAGACCTGGGCGCCCGGCGTGGGGGCGTCGACGAACCGGCCGACGCTCACGTAGTGCTCGTCCGCGGAGAACACCGTGCCGTCGACGAAGTCCGCGGGCCCGTCCGGCCGGGCGAACTCCGCCAGCGCGGCCGTGGCCTCCTCCGCGGTGCGGAAGCGATGGTGGGTGAGCTTGACGTAGGGCTTGACCGGCAGCAGCTCGATGCGCAGCCGCAGGGCGTAGCCGAGCGTGCCGTAGGAGTTGGCGAAGGCCGAGAAGAGATCGGCGTGCTCGTTGTCCGGTGCGGCCGTGACCAGCTCCCCGCCCGGCGTGAGGACGTCCATCTCCAGGACGGACTCGTGCGGCAGCCCGTGCCGGAAGGAGGTCGACTCGATGCCGAGCCCGGTGACGGCGCCGCCGAGGGTGATGGTCTTGAGCTGGGGCACGACCAGCGGCATCAGCCCGTGCGGCAGGGTCGCCGCGACCAGGTCCTCGTAGGTGCACATGCCCTGGACGTCCGCTGTGCGGGCCGCCCGGTCCACCTCGATCACCCCGGCGAGGCCGGAGGTGTCGAGCAGCACCGACCCCGCGGTGTGCGCGCCGAACCGGAACAGGTTCGACGTCCGTTTGCCGAGCCGCACCGGGGTGCCGGCCGGCACCGCGCGGTAGGCGTGGACGAGCTCCTCGACCGTGACGTCGTGCCGCCGCCGTGCCTCCGAACGCGCCGCCGGAACCGCCCCCACCCGCTCGATCGTGCCCACCCGGCCACGCTAACGCCGCAGAGGCGCCTCCGTCAGGGGTACTGCGTCACTCACCTGCGCGGGAAGCGCGGCGAAACGGACACCTCACCCGCGCCGGCGGGACGCGACGAGCTTCGGGATCGCCGGGAACCCCGTGATCGGCTGGTAGGCCTCGGCCGCGGCGGTGAGCCCCGCGTACTCCTCGTCGCTCAGCCGGATCTCCGCGGCCGCGACGTTGCTCTCCACCTGCGCAACGCTCGACGCCCCGGGGATCGCGACGACGTTCGGCGGGTGCACCACCCACGCCAGGGCGATCTGCGACGGCGTGGCGTCGTGCGCCGAGGCGACGTCCCGTAGGGTGTCGAGCAGCGGCTTGGCGGCGTCGAGGTTCTCCGGCAGGAACATCGCGTTGGCCGCGCGGACGCCGTTGGTCGGGCGGTGGTCGCGGTCGTACCGACCGGACAGCAGGCCCTGCGCCAGCGGGCTGTAGGCGATCACCAGGTGCCCGGTGCGCTGGGCCCACGGCAGCATCTCGGCCAGCGGTGCGCGCTGCACCAGGCTGAACTGCACCTGGTTGGAGAGGACCTTCGACCCGAACCGCGCCTCCGCGGACTTCCAGCGGGCGAGCTTGTAGTTGGACACCCCGACGTCCCGGACCACCCCCACGTCCCGCAGCGCCTGCATCCCGCGCATCGTGGTGCCGTCGCTGACCAGCGGGTTCGGCTGGTGCACCTGGTAGAGGTCGAGGGTCTTCACCCCCAGCCGCTGCGCGCTCGCCACTCCCCGCTGCTGCACCACCGCCGCGGTCGGCAGCACCGGGAAGATCTTGGTGGCGACCACCAGGTCGTCCGTCCCACCGGTCTCGGCGAGGGCCTTGCCGAGGATCCGCTCGGAGCGCCCGAACCCGTACACCTCGGCGGTGTCGAACACGGTGACGCCCAGCTCGCGGGCCCGAGTGACGATCCGGCCCGCCTCCGTCTCGTCGTACCCGCCGCCGTAGCCCCACTCCTTCGAGCCGAACTGCCAGGTCCCGAGCCCGATCACCGAGTACGGTTTGTCCGTTCCCACGTTCTCCACATGGCGCATGGACCCAGTGTGCCCACCCGGCGGCCGCCCGCCGGTGATCACTCAGTGCGCACTCAGGAACGCGTCCAGCGCGGGCCAGGTGGTGGTGCGCGCCCTGCGCCCGGTGAGGACGCCGAGATGGCCGCCCGGCGCGGTCTCGAACCGCACCTCGGGGGCGCCGGACAGCAGCGGGACCGCCCGCCGGACGGCCCGCAGCGGGGCGATGACGTCGTCCCGCCCGCCGACGGCCAGGACGGGCACCTTCACCGACGACAGCGAGACCTCCCGCCCGGCCAGCTGCAGGCTGCCGCCGGCGAGGTCGTTGCTGCGCAGGACGAGGTGGAACAGCTGCCCGAACACCCGGCCCGGGTAGCCGTGCATGTTGGCCATCATGTGGTCGACGGCCTCGATCTGGGCGAGCGTGTCCCGGTCGTCGAGCCGGGACAGGATCGCCAGCGGCCGGGTGACCATCTTGTCCACCGTGGTCAGCTGGAACACCGTGCTCACCAACGGCGCCGGCCAGCTGCCCACCGCGCGGTAGAGCGCCGACACCGCGCGGCCGCCGGCCACCTCCGCCAGCGGGCGCAGGGGTGCGACCAGGGGCACCGCGGTGACGTCGACGGGGCTGCCGATCGCGGCGACGGCGCGGACCGGCAACGGCTCCCCCGCCTCCTCGGCCGCGGCCAGCGCGAGCAGGCAGAACAGCCCGCCGAGGGACCACCCGACGAGGGACACCGGCCCGTCCGTGAGCTCGGCGACGCGCCGGACGGTCCGCGGCACCACGTCGTCGACCCAGTGCTCGATGCCCAGCCTGCGGTGCCCGAACGCGATCGGACCGTAGTCCACGAGGAACACCGGCCGGCCCTCGCCCAGCAGGTGCTCGACGAGCGAGCAGCCCCGGCGCAGGTCGTAGGCGAAGTCCGGGGCCCCGAGGGGCGGGACGAGCAACACGGCGGGCCCCGACTGCGCCACGCCGGGCAGCGGGTCGTAGCGGTACAGCGTCCCGCCGGGGTCCCGGGCGACCTCGGTGCGCGGCATGCGGCGCAGGTCGGCGACACCGCCGGCGACCGTCCGGTCCCAGGCGTTGGCCGCGGCGGCCCCCAGGCGGGAGCCGAGCACGTCGGACAGCGCACGGAGCACGGCGGCAGCCTACGGCCCGGGCGGGGGGGCGCCGGCCCCCGGGGGTTCCGACGGGGTTTGTTGTAAAGCCCCCAGGAGGCCGGCAAATTAGACCCCGCGCCCCTCGCCGTC
>NZ_JBEZDN010000041.1:0-56157 GCF_040648315.1 Pseudonocardia sp. NPDC049154 | reverse complement strand
GACGGCCTCGAGACCGAGTTCCCCGACCCCGGCTTCACCTACCTCGACGGCCCCGCCGGCGGCCTGCTCAACGGCCCCTTCGACTGACCCCGGTGAACGGCGCCCTCGCTCACACCTCGTGAACGAGAGCGCCGTTCGCCCGCACGACGACCCGCGGACCCCACGTCGACAGGTCGTCCGCCCGGAGCTGGGGAGCATCGGGCGGGCGCGGTGAGGTCACGCAGGACGCGTCTGCCCCGAGGCCCCGCCATCCGGCCTCGGGGCAGACGCATGTCGCGACCACGTGGTCGTCAGCGCGTCTCGACGGCGCGGGCCAGCCTCTCGAGGGTGCCGACGAGCTGCTCGCGGCTCACGAGCGGGCAGAACGCCTCGAACTTCGGGTCGCTCACGCCGGACCAGTCGTAGGTCTCGGTGACCTCGGTGCCGTCGCCGACCTCGGTGAGGCGGTAGGTGTACGTGTGCCCACCCGTCCTGATCCCCGCGAGCTGTTTCTCGGCCAGCTCGCAGTCGGGGTCGAGCCGGGGTGCCCAGCCCACGACCGCCTCCGGTTCGAACTCGGTGACGGTGTTGAAGACGCGGTAGTCGCCGAGGTCGTCGTGGTGCATGTTCATCGCGAACACCTGGCCTGCCGCGGTGATCGGGCCGCTGTCGGTGCCGCGCAGCATCCCGGAGCCGTCGATCGCCGGGTGCCGACCCGGGTCCGCGAGGACCGCGAAGACGCGGCCGGCCGGGGCGTGGACGACCCTCCTGGCCTCCATCTGCGTGACGTCGCTCATGCCGCACCTCCCTGTACCTGCGGGCCCCGCAAGGTACTCGCGACGACGGCCACCCTTGCCGAGCCGGTCAGGCCAGCAGCGGCGCCAGTCGGGCGGCGTGGTCGCGCAGGAGCTTGATGATCTCCTCGTTGGGCTCGGCGATGCGGGCGGCCGGGCCGGTGAGGGCGATCCCCGCGACGAGCCGGCCGTCCCGCGGCCCGCGGATGGGCACGGCGATGCAGCCCCGGTCCTCCCGGAACTCCCCGCACTGCCGCGCCAGGCCGTCCCGCGCCACGGCCTTCAACGTCCGGTCGAGCTCCGACTCCGAGGTCACCGTGCGCGCCGTGAACGGGCGGACGTCCCGGACCAGCGCGCGCCAGTCCGCCTGCTCGGCCAGCAGCAACCGGCCCAGGGCGAACGCGTACGGGAAGCGCGCCAGCTGGCTCGGGTCCGGGGCGGGATGGTCGGGATCGGGGTCGATCAGGGAGATCTGCCCGGCGGCGAACCAGGCGACGTGCACCGCCCACCGGGTCTGCGCCCGCATGTGGTCGACGACGGCCCGGGCGGCCGTGTTGAGGACGGTCGTCGCGGGCAGCGCGAGCCGGGCCGCCCGGCGGCCGAGCGCGAACCCGCTCAGATCGGGCAGCCGGACCAGGTACTCCTCGGCGACCAGCAGGTTGAGGATCCGGTAGGTCGTGGCCTGGGGCATGGCGAGCGACTCGGAGATCTCCTTCGCCGTGACGCCGGGACCCGCGGCGACGACCTCCTCGAGCACGTGCAACGCGCTCCGGACGGCCTTCGGCTGCCGTCCCGACAGCGGGATGGGCCCGGTCATGCCGCGCCGCTGTGGGGGCCGCGGTGGGGGAAGAGGACGTCCGCGGTGGTGGTCTCGTCGTACACCCCGATACCGGCGAGCGCCGCCGGCCTCCTCAGGCGGACGACCAGGTAGCCGGCCGCACCGAGCACCGCGAGCCCGGCGAGCAGGAGGCCCGACAGCGGCCGCGTGACCACGAACGCGACGAGCACGACCAGCAGGATGGGCACGATCACCGCGCTGACGGCGACCGCGGGCCAGGTCAGCTCGCCGATCCGGTGCAGGAACACCGGGGCGGCCGCGCACACCAACAGGTAGGCGAGCAGGAAGCCGCAGGCCGCGAGGGTCAGCACCGTGACCAGCACCGTCGGGAGGGGGACGCCGGCGGCGAGCAGCAGCACCGGCACCCCGGTCGTCACAGGCACGGACGCGAGGACCGCGAGGTGCGGGGTCCGGAACCGACGGTGGGTGCGGCCGAACGCCTGCGGGGCCACCCCGTCCCGGGAGAGCGAGAACAGCACCCGGGCCAGCGCCGTCGCCGTCGCCAGGCCGCAGGCGACGAAGGACATGACCAGCCCGAGATCCAGCAGCACCGGCAGCCAGCCCCAGCCCTTGGCCGCGGCGAGCGCGACCACCGGCTCGGCCTGGCCCGCCAGGCCGCCGGGGGTGGCGGAGAAGCCGAAGACCTGGACCTGGGCGGCGAAGACGTAGAGCACGCCGGCCACCGCCGCGGTCAGCCCGACGGCCCGCGGCACGCTGCGGAAGGGCTTGCGCACCTCCGTGCCGAGCGACGTCGCGATCTCGAACCCGATGAAGGCGGCCAGGGCCGGCAGCACCCCGGCGACGATCCCGCCGAACCCGGGCGGCGGCATCGCCGTCGCCTCGGCGGGTGCCGCCCCGCCGGCCGGTCCGCCGGCGAGCAGCAGCGAGAACACGATCAGCATCAGGGTGATCGAGATGCTCTCGGCCAGCAGCACGACCCGCGCGGAGAGCCGGGCGCCGCGCAGCACCAGCACCCCGGTGCCGAGCCCGATCACGGCCATCACGACCGCGGCGCCGAGGCGACCGCCACCCGCGCCCCACAGGTGGTCGAGCAGCGCCTGGAGGTAGAGGGTGGCGCCGACCAGGGCGCCGGCCGCCAGCAGCCCGTACCCGAGCAAGGACGCCAGCGCGCTGGCGTAGGCCGCGGCCGGGGTCAGCCCCTTCGCGGTGAGGCTGTACAGCCCGCCGGACGCGGCCATGCGTCGGGTGAACCGGGCGATGCAGCCCGCGACCAGGAGCGCGAGCGCGGTCGCGATGGCGAACGACCACACCGTGCCGTGCCCGGCGGAGACGGCGACGATCGCCGGCGTCGCGGCCATCGCGGCCGACGGCGCAGCGCCCGAGACCGACTGGGCGAAGACCTCGAGCGGCCCCAGCCGGCGGCGCTCCAGCCCCTCGACCGGCGACCGGCTGCGCAACCGCAAGCGCGCCTCATCGCGCATCCGACGCCCCTCTCCCACGCACGGCCCCGAGCGTAGGTGGGGAATGTTAGCCACAGCGTGCACCGCCGTGACCAGCATCGACCCCTGGAATGAGAACCGTGGCGGCATCCCCGGGTCCGAATGAGAACGTGCTTTGACTCACGCGGCGCAGCCGCCCACGGTGGTCGACATCACTCATCCGAGTCACCTGGAGAGCCGCTGATGAGCGTCACGGGATCGGATCGACCACACACCCTCACCGGCAGGCTCGGCGTGGGGTCGATCGTGTTCATGGTCGTGGCCGCCGCCGCGCCGCTGACCGTCATCGCCGGCACCGTCCCGCTCGGCCTGGCCGCGGGCAACGGCGCCGCCTTCCCCACCACCTTCGCCCTGTGCTGCGGGATCCTGCTGCTGTTCGCGGTCGGGTTCTGCGCGATGAGCAGGCACGTCCCGAACGCCGGCGCCTTCTACTCGTACGTGCAGAAGGGGCTCGGGCGCCCGCTCGGGCTCGGCTCCGCGTTCCTCGCCCTGGTCACGTACGCCGCCGTGCAGCTGGCGGTGTTCGGCTACATCGGCGCCGTGATCGACGCCCTGGTCCAGCACTGGGGCGGGCCCGCGCTGCCCTGGTACGTGTGGTCGCTGGTCGTGGCCGCCGTCGTCGGGGTGCTCGGGTACCGGCACATCGAGCTGTCCGGCAAGGTGCTCGGCGCCCTGCTGATCGCCGAGGTCGCCATCGTGCTGGTGTTCGACGCCGTGGTGATCGGCCGGGGCGAGCACCTCTCGACCGCGTTCGTGCAGCCCCCGCAGTTCGTCTCCGGCTCGCTGGGCATCGCGATCATGTTCGCCATCGCGTCGTTCATCGGGTTCGAGGCCACCGCGGTGTTCCGCGACGAGGCCCGCGACCCGCAGCGCACCATCCCCCGCGCCACCTACACCGCGCTCCTGCTGATCGGCGTCTTCTACACCCTGTCCAGCTGGGCCGTCGTGTCCGCGTGGGGCGACGCCGCCGCGATCGAGGCGGCGGCCGCCGATCCCGGCAACATGATCGTCACGACGATCACGAACGTCCTCGGGCCCGCCGGCGGCGACGTCGCCCAGGTCCTGCTCATGACCAGCCTGTTCGCCGCCGCGCTGTCCTTCCACAACGTGCTGGCGCGCTACTACTTCTCGCTCGGCAACTCCGGCGCGCTGCACCCGGCGGTGGGGCGCAGCCACCCCCGCCACTCCTCGCCGCACGTCGCCTCGCTGACCCAGACGATCGTCGCGGCGTCGTTCCTGGTGATCTTCGCGATCGCCGGGATGGACCCGGTGACCCAGGTCTTCGCGTGGATGGCCGGCACCGCGACGCTCGGCGTGCTCGGGCTGATGACCCTGACCTGCGCTGCGGTGCTCGTGTACTTCCGCCGCAACCGCGTCGACACCCGGGTGTGGCACACCCTCGTCGCGCCCGCCCTCGGCCTGGTCGGCCTGCTGGCCTGCCTCGTCCTCACCGTCTCGAACTTCCCGACGCTGATCGGCGGCTCGGGCGCACTGGCCTTCGGCATCGGCGCGATCCTCGTGCTGGCGTTCGTCTTCGGCCTCGTCTGGTCCCGCCTGCGCACGGTGTCCGGCTCCCTCCCGGCCACCCCGTCCCCGGCCGCCGACGCGGCCTGAAAGGAGCACCTCCCATGACCACTCTCGAGAACCGTACGCACGCGCTCGCCATGACCACCGAGGCCGAGGTGAGCACCGTCCGCGAGGTGCTGCTCGACGCCGGGCTGCTGGGCGAGACCGTCCGCTACACCTTCTTCACGCCCGAGGAGCCCACCAAGGGCGCGGTCCTGAGCGGTGCGCAGACCGACCGCCGCTTCCGCGTGGTGCTGCTCGACATCGCCAGCGGACGCTCCTGGGACGTCGTGGTGTCCACCGACTCCCGCTCGGTCGTGTCCAACCGCGAGCTCGACCCGCCGCGCGACGGCCAGCCGCCGATCATCGACACCGAGTTCGAGATGATCGAGGACATCCTCAACGGCGCCGCCGACTGGCGCGCGGCCCTCGAGCGCCGCGGCGTCGACCCGGCGCAGGTGCGCGCGGTCCCGCTGTCCGCCGGCGCCTTCGACGACTACCCGGAGCACCCGGGCCACCGCGTGGTCCGCGCCTTCGGCTTCCGCCAGGACCACGAGAAGGACCACCCGTGGGCGCACCCGATCGACGGGCTCGTCGCCTACGTCGACCTCACCGCCCGCACCGTGGACCGCGTCGTCGACCACGCCGAGCACCCCGTGCCCGAGACCACCGGCAACTTCGACGACCCCGAGGTCCAGGGCCCGCCGCTCGACCTCAAGCCGATCGAGATCACCCAGCCGGAGGGCCGCTCGTTCACCGTCGAGGACGGGCACGTCCGCTGGGGCAAGTGGGACCTGCGCATCGGGTTCAACGAGCGCGAGGGCCTGACCCTGCACCAGATCGCCTTCGACGGCCGCCCGATCTGCTACCGGGCCTCCGTGGCCGAGATGGTGGTCCCCTACGCCGACCCGTCGCCGGTCCGCTTCTGGCAGAACTACTTCGACTGCGGCGAGTACATGTTCGCCCGCTACGCCGACTCGCTGCAGCTGGGCTGCGACTGCCTCGGCGACATCCTCTACACGGACGCCGTGATCGCCGACGACCTCGGCAACCCGCGCACCATCCAGAACGCGATCTGCATGCACGAGGAGGACTACGGCGTCCTCTGGAAGCACTCGGACATGTTCACCGGCTCCCGCGAGACCCGCCGCCAGCGCCGCCTGGTGATCAGCTTCTTCACGCCGATCGGCAACTACGACTACGGCTTCTACTGGTACCTCTACCTCGACGGCACCATCGAGCTCGAGGCCAAGGCCACCGGCATCGTGTTCACCTCGGGCACGCCCGGCGAGTACGCCACCGAGATCGCGCCCGGCCTGGGCGCACCGTTCCACCAGCACCTGTTCTCCGCCCGGCTGGACATGACCGTCGACGGCGGGCGCAACGCCGTCGAGGAGATCGAGGCCGCGCGGGTCCCGATGGGCGAGGGCAACCCCTACGGCAACGCCTTCGCCCGCAAGGTCACCCGCCTGTCCCGGGAGTCCGACGCCCAGCGCGACGCCAACGGCGCCACCGGCCGGGTCTGGCACATCATCAACACCGAGAAGACCAACGCCCTGGGCCAGCCCGTCGGGTACACCCTGCACCCGGAGGGTCAGCCGACCCTGCTGGCCGACGACGCGTCGGTGATCCGGTCCCGCGCCACCTTCGCCAGCAAGGCGCTGTGGGTCACGCAGTACGACGCGGACGAGCGCTACCCCGCCGGTGACTTCGTGAACCAGAACCCGGGCGGCGCCGGGCTGCCGGCCTGGGTGCAGGCGGACCGGCCGGTCGACGGCGAGGACATCGTCGTGTGGCACACCTTCGGGCTCACGCACTTCCCGCGCCCGGAGGACTGGCCGATCATGCCGGTCGACTACACCGGCTTCGTGCTCAAGCCGTCGGGCTTCTTCGACCGCAACCCCGCGCTCGACATCCCGGCCTCGAGCAACGGCCACTGCCACACCCAGGGCGAGGTCCACGGCCCCGGCAAGGACCGCGGGGCCGAGTGATGCACGGCGCGGGCTGGTGGGAGGTCGTCGTCGGCGTGGCGTGCCTGCTCGCCGCGGCGGTCTTCCTCGCCCGCGCCCTCCGCGGCGACCGGGTGGGCGGCCCGGCGCACCGCCTCACCGCGCTGGGGCACAGTGGCATGGCGCTCGCGATGTGCGCGATGGCGGCCGGCGGGCTCGTCCTGTCGGCCGCCCTCGCCGTGGTGTCCTGCCTGTTCACCCTGGCCGGACGACGGCGGGGCGAGGGCAACGAGAACGGCGCAGTCGTCCACAGCTGCCTCGCCGCGTGCGCGATGGTGGCGATGCCGTTCGTCGCGGGAGACCACGGCGGCCTCACCGTCGCGGCCGTCTGCCTGGCCCTGACCGGCTACTTCGCCGTGCGGAGCGGGCGCTGGCTGGAGGCGCTGCGCGGCCGGTTCCGCGCGGAACCGGTCGCCCACCTCGTGATGAGCGGGGCGATGGCGACCACCTTCCTCACGATGATCTGACGTGCTCTGACGGCCCGGAGGGGGCTCGGATGTCCGGACCGGTCGACGAGGCGGCGGCCTACCGGGTCGCGTTCGGGCTCGCGGCCGCGGCGCAGCAGTCCTCCTGGGGTGCGACCGCCGCGGCGGTGCTCGAGGAGCTGGGCACCCATCTCCCCACCGCCGCCGCGGCGCTGGTCGCGGTGGATCCCGTGCGCGGCGGGCACGTCGTCCTCGGCTCCACCGGCTACCGGCCCGAGGTGCTGGACTTCCTGACCTCGCCGGCCTTCCTGGTCGACGACGTCGGCTACCGCCTGCTCGTCGAGAAGCCGCGGCGGGCGCGGGCCTGGTCCGACGTGGAGGGTCCCGACGCGTACGCGGACACCCGGTCGGCGCGGACGGTCTTCCGCCCGGCCGGGTTCGCCGGCGGTGCGACGGCCCGGCTCGTCAGCAGCGACGGCCGGTACACCGGCGACCTGCACCTCAGCACGGACGATCCGGAGCACCCCGCCCCCGAGCTGACGGCGGCCCTGCACCACGCCGCGCCCGTGCTGGCCGGCGCGGCGGACCTGTCCCGCCGGCTGCTCACCCTGCTGGAGTGCGGCGGCATCGAGGGACCCGCCGCCGTCGTCGGGCCCGACGGCACGGTGGTGCCCGTGCCCGGCCGCACCCGCCCACCCGGGCTCGACGACGACCTCGCGGCGAGGATCGTCCGGTGGCGCCGCGCCCGCCCGGACCCGCCGCAGGCGCGGTTCCTCGCCCCGGCACCCGCGGGCTGGGTCCCGCTGCAGCTCGTCGCGGTCGAGGACGGCACGCTCGTCGCCACGCGACCCCAGGACGCGGCCCACGGGTTGTCCTACCGGGAGGCCGAGGTGCTGACGCTGCTGGCCGACGGGCTGGCCAACGCGACCATCGCCCGCCGGCTCGGGATCAGCGCCCGCACCACGGCCCACCACGTCGAGCACGTCCTCGGGAAGCTGCAGGTGGACTGCCGGGTGACCGCCGCCCGGCTCGCCGTCGAGCAGGGGCTGCGGCTGCTCCCCGAGGCCTGACCTCACACGTCGAGCGGGTCGAGCGGCTTCGGGTCGGCGAAGCGCTCCAGCACGTTGCGGGTGAGGCGCGAGACGTCGTTGTCGTAGCCGTTCGTGGCGAGGCTGCCGGCCCACGCGATGGAGCCGGTGGAGAACACGCCCCCGCCGTTGGCGGTCGTCAGGTAGACGACGTCGGCGCGGACCTGGAAGTTGTCCGTGCCGCCCAGGCCGTCGAAGGGGAAGTAGATGTCCTCCGCGACGAGCGGGTAGTTGTCCGAGTGCCGGCCCGCGCTGGTGGCGAGCAGCAGCGCGTTCGGCGGGGTGCCGAGGGTGAGGTCGTAGCGGTCGCACTCGTGCCCGGCGGCCCCGTTGCCGACGAGCCCGTGGTCGCCGAGCACCGTGGTCCCCTCCAGGCCTGCGGTGAGGAAGCCGGCCCGCGGGTCCGCGAAGTCCTGCAGCGTGTCGTAGGCCGAGGAGTGATCCATGCCCTCGGTGGTGAACCCGACGCCGAAGAGCTTCTGCGGGCTGCGGCCGCGGTTGCGCCAGATCCCGCCGCGCTCCGGGGTGAAGGCCATGTGCAGCTCGCCCGGCCGGGCCTGCCAGGCGCGGCACCCGGCCTCGCCCTTGCGCACCTCCATCAGGTGCGGCTTCTCCGGGTGGTACGCGATCACCCAGTAGAACCCGTTGCCGCCCATGTACATCCCGCGGCCGCCGGCGCCGAGGTAGGTCTCCCAGGCGTCGAGCATCCGCGCGGAGTAGTACTCGGGGTGGGTGCCGGTCAGCACCACGGAGTAGCGGCCCAGCAGCTCGGCGCCCTCGCGGTCGAGGTCCTCGTCGGTGGCGACGTCGAACTCCGCGCCCACGCCGTGCAGCCAGTCGACGAGGTGCAGGTCGGCGGGGAACTGCCACAGCGAGCCGGTGCTGTGCCGGTGGCCGGGGCGCATCGTGAGAATCGGCCGGAGCCGGCTGGTGTGCCCGACGCCGCTGCCGTCCGAGTGGTGGTCGTAGGTCGACAGGCCGTACTCGGGGTGCTCCAGCAACGCGAGGTCCGGCGCGGCGAAGACCGAGGTGTGGCCGAGGATCGACTGGGCCACCGGGACGTCCGGGACGATGTGGTCGTTGGCGTAGGCCAGGTAGCTCGCGGTCGGGAAGAGCAGAAGGATCTTCGCCGTGGCCGTGCCCCGCGGGGGGAGGACCCAGAACGGGATGTGGTCCACGGTGTCGCCGAGTGTGATGCGCAGTGCGTAGACGGCGCTGGGCAGGTCGTCCGGGACGGTGAGACGGACGTCGGTCTCCCAGCCCGCGTCGTCGAGGGCGTCGTCGGTGAAGTGGACGGCGCCGTACTCCTCGGGCGCGTGCCGGTAGTTCTCCTCCTCGCCGGTCCAGTTCCAGCCGGTCATGGCGCGGTACGGTGCGTTGTGGCCGCGGCCGTGCAGCCCGTGCGGGCCCCGGTCGGTGTAGGTGTCCGAGGGGACGCCCGTGCGGCCGATCTCGGCGGCGAAGTCCCAGTGCGCCAGCAGGTCCGCGGTCGGCCCCTCGCCGCGGGACAGGGCGGTGCGGGCCTCGTCGGTGAGGGCGCGCGTGTAGACGGCCGGGGAGTCGAGCTTGCCGTTGTAGTGGTCGGTGAAGCCCGCGGTCGCCGCGAGCACCGTGTCGACGTCCGGCCGCGCCGGTACCGGGGCGCCCTCGTGAGCGCCGGTGGTCGGGGCGGCCAGCCCGACCGCGGGGCTCCACAGGCTGTTCGCCGAGGTCAGCGTGGGGGTCGCGGTGACGACGGTGGCGCCGTCGCTCCAGCTCGCGGTGACCGAGTACCAGATCCACGGGGCGAGCGGGGCGTCCGCGACGGTCTCGTGGACGGTCGTCCCGTCGCCGAGGCGCAGGGTCACCCGGCCGTCGACGAGGCCGAGCCACCACCCGCCGGTCCCGTCCCAGCGCGAGACGAAGGCCTGCGGGCCCTTCGCGGGCGTGGTCGGCTGGACGAACACGTGCACGGCACCGGTGCCGCCGAGCGCCAGCCGGCCGCCGTCCGGCACGACAACCGCGGAGCCCGTCCGGATCTCCTGGTGGCGGGCCGGGTAGGTGCCCGTGACCGGTGTGTCGACCACCGACTCGCGGAAGCCCGGGCCCGCGGGGTTGGTGTCGCCGTTGCGCAGCCGCACGACCTCGGCGCGGAACTCGCCGGGCTCGTCGCAGCTGACCTTGAACTCGATCGTCTCGCCGGGCGCGACGGAGAAGCGGTCGGCGTAGCCGGTGACGGTGGGCCGGGGCACGTGCACCATCACGCCACCCCCGCCCGCAGCTCGGCGACCCGCCGCAGGAACACGGCGTGCATCGCCTCCTGCTCGGTGGCGTAGGGCCCGTCGTCGAGCACCTCGGGTGCCTGACCGTGCGCCCCGGTCAGCGCTGCCAGCCGGTACTCCTCCCACGGCCGCACCGCGACGATCACGAGCTTCCCGGGGATCGGCGCCCGCCGCATGTGCCGCAGCACCCGCTGCAGCGCGTCGCTGTGCGGACCCGCGGGGTTCGCCTCGTGCTCGGCGATCACCTCGTCGCTGAGCAGCGACAAGGTCCGCTCGGTCGCTCGCCGTTCGAAGAGGCCGTAGACCTCCAGCTGCCTGTCCCGCATCCGGATCCGCCTTCCCCTGGTGGTGGTGGGTCAGCGAACCGGAGCCGGGACGCAGGGCTCAATGGGCAGAAGTGCCCATTGAGTCCAGGAACCCGACCAGCAGGTTGAGCAGGGGCATCCGCGCGAGGTGGCCGCGCACGCGGTCCTCGAGCGCGGCGGGGTCGTCGTCCGTGGTCGGGCTCGTCACGACGCCTCCTTCCGGCGCTCGAGGAACCGGGCGAGCCCGGCGCGCACCCCCGGGGTCCCGACCGTGGAGGCGAACCAGGCCGCCTCGATCCCGAGGCCCTCGTCGATCGGCACGTTGATCCCCCGCGTCACGGCGGCAAGGCACGCGGCCACCGCGGTGTCGGCGTGCCGGACGACCCGCTCGGCGAGCTCGCGCGCCGCCGGGAGGAGGTCGTCGCGCGGGACGACGCGGTTGACCAGCCCGATCTCCGCGGCGCGCTGCGCGCCGATCGCGTCGCCGGTGAGGATCATCTCCAGGCCGCGCTTGCGCCCGACGTGCCGCGGCAGCCGCTGCGACCCGCCGAACGGCGGCGGGAAGCCGAGGGTGATCTCGGGCTTGGCGAAGGTCGCGTGCTCGGCGGCGAGGGCCAGCGGCGCCGCCTCGGTGATCTCACAGCCGGCGCCGTAGGCGAGCCCGTTGACCGCGACGATCACCGGGACGGGGCAGTTCTCGACTGCCCGGGTGAGCGCGTGCCCGCGCGCCACGATCTCCCGGAGCGCGGCGGCCGGGCCCCGCGCGATGCTGCCGGCCAGGTCCGGGATGTCGGCGCCGGCGCTGAAGGCCCGGTGCCCGGCACCGGTGAGGATGATCGCCCGCGCCCCGTCCCGGGCGGGCAGCTCGTCGAGGTGCGCCCGCAGCGTGTCGATCGTGCGGAAGTCGAGGGCGTTGAGCTTCTCCGGGCGGTCGATCGTGAGGACGGGCACCGTCCGGTCACCGGACACGCGGACTGGCATGGGGACTCCGATCTCGAGGTGACGTCCACGCCATGTCAGACCAGGCGTCCACGCTCGACAACGACGGGGCGCCCCGACGTCAGGCCGCCGTCAGCCCGTCCGGAACCACCGGCAGGCGTACGGCCCGAGCAGGACCGACGCCCGCCCCTCGTCGTCGAGCCGGAGCGGCTTCGCCGCCGGGTCCAGCACGTCGGCCGGCTCGGCACCGGGCAGGCCGGTCAGCACCGGTTCGGC
This sequence comes from Pseudonocardia sp. NPDC049154, assembly GCF_040648315.1. Classification (NCBI taxonomy): domain Bacteria; kingdom Bacillati; phylum Actinomycetota; class Actinomycetes; order Pseudonocardiales; family Pseudonocardiaceae; genus Pseudonocardia; species Pseudonocardia sp. NPDC049154. The sequence continues at coordinate 44,217 of NZ_JBEZDN010000041.1, read as the reverse complement.
GCGGACCTCCGCGTCCGAGAAGTTGTGCAGGGCCACGACCGTGGTGCCGTCGGCGTCGCAGCGGTGCGCGAACACCGGGCGCGCCTCCGGCCCGGGATCGAGCACGGTGTAGGTGCCCCAGGCCAGCTCGGGGCAGGCGCGGTAGCTGTCGACGAGCAGCCGCATCCAGGACAGCAGCGACCCCGGGTCCCGCGTCTGCTCCCGGGCCGCGGCCCAGTCCATGTCGGAGCGCACGGCGAACCGGCCGGGCAGGCTCAGGTCCTCGACCATGCCGATCTCCTCGCCGTAGTACAGCACCGGGGTGCCGGGCAGGGAGAACAGCAGGCTGTAGACCATCCGGATCCGGCGCTCGTCGCCGCCGAGCATGGAGGGCAGCCGCCGCCGCAGCCCGCGGCCGTAGAGCTGCATGTCCTCGTCCGGGCCGAACGCGGCGAAGACCTCCGCGCGCTGGGCGTCCGTGAGCTTGTCGAGGGTGAGCTCGTCGTGGTTGCGCACGAACGTCGCCCACTGCCCGTCCTCGGGCGGGTCCGGCCGTTGCCGCAGCGCGTTCGCCAGCGGCTCGGCGTCGGCGCGGGCCAGGGACAGGTACATCTGCTGCATGCCGACGAAGTCGAAGCACATCGTCAGCTCGTCGGTGGTTCCCCCGCCGTCCCGGGCGCCGAAGAAGGGCATGGTGTCCGGGTACGGGAGGTTCACCTCGCCCAGCAGGACCGCCTCGCCGTTGCGCCGGCGCAGGAACGCGGCGAGGTCGGCGAGGTAGTCGTGCGGGTCGGGCAGGGCACCGGCGTCGTCCTGGCCGGCGGTCTCCAGCAGGAACGGCACCGCGTCGACGCGGAACCCGGACAGCCCCACCTGCATCCAGAAGCCCATGATCCGCGCGATCTCGTCGCGGACCTCGGGGTTCGCGACGTCGAGATCCGGCTGGTGCTTGTAGAAGCGGTGCAGGTAGTACTTCCCCGCCTGCTCGTCGTACTGCCAGACCGAGGTCTCCTGGTCGGGGAACACCACCCCCTGCGGGCCGTCGGCCGGCGGCTCGTCCTGCCAGACGTACCAGTCGCGGTACGGGGAGTCCGGCGAGCTCCGCGCGTCCTGGAACCAGGGGTGCTGCGCGGAGGTGTGGTTGACGACGAGGTCGGCGATCACCCGCATGCCGCGGTCGTTCGCCGTGCGGATCAGCTCCACGAGGTCGCCGTGCGTCCCGAGCCGCGGGTCGACGCCGTAGAAGTCGACGATGTCGTAGCCGTCGTCGCGGTCCGGGGTCGGGTAGAAGGGCATCAGCCACAGGCACGTGACGCCGAGCCGGTCCAGGTGGTCGATGTTCTGGATCAGTCCGCGGAAGTCCCCGCAGCCGTCGCCGTCCCCGTCGGCGAAGGTCTCGACGTCCAGGCAGTAGACGACGGCGTTCTTCCACCACAGGTCCGAGGTCCGGGTCAGCTTCACGCCGCACTCCTCAGCTGGGGCAGGACCTTGTCGCCGAACGCGTCGAGGAACGCCGCCTGCTCCTGTCCGACGTGGTGGATCGCGATCTCGTCGAAGCCCAGGTCGGCGAACTCCGCGAGCAGCGCGGCGTGCCGCGCGAGGTCGCCGGACACCTGCACGGACTGCCGGACCTGCTCGATCGGCACGTGCGCGGACACGGCGTCGAAGGTCTCCGCGGTGTCGATGTCCCAGCAGGCCGGCGGCGGGAAGACGTTGCTGCGCCACTGGTCGAGCGCGATCGCCTCGGCCGTCTCCTCCTCCGGCGCCCAGCTGACGTGCACCTGCAGGTGCAGCCGGCCGCGCCCGCCGGCCTCCCGGTAGGCGTCGATCATCTCGCGCAGGTGCGGGACGGGGGCGTTCACGGTGATCAGGCCGTCCGCCCACTCCGCGCACCAGCGGGCGGTCGCCACGCTCACCGCGGCCCCGACGAGCGGGGGCGGCTCGGGCGGACGGGTCCACACCCGCGCCCGGTCGACGCGGACGAGCCCGTCGTGGCTGACCTCCTCGCCGCGCAGCAGCGCCCGGATGACGTCGACGCACTCCCGCAGCCGTGCGTTGCGGACCTCCTTGCGGGGCCAGTCGTCGCCGGTGATGTGCTCGTTGCTCGCCTCGCCCGTGCCCAGGGCGGCCCAGAACCGTCCCGGGAACATCGCCCCGAGCGTGCCGATGGCCTGCGCGATGATCGCCGGGTGGTAGCGCTGCCCGGGGGCGTTGACCACGCCGAACGGCAGCGACGTCGCCTGCATCGCCGCCCCCAGCCACGTCCAGGCGAACGCGGACTGGCCCTGCCGTTCGCTCCACGGGGAGAAGTGGTCCGACGACATCGCGGCGTCGAACCCGACCTGCTCCGCGCGGACGACGGCGTCCAGGAGTGCGGTCGGGGCGATCTGCTCGTGCGACGCGTGCCAGCCGAAAACGGTCATTCCTGCCAGTACCCGGCACGGTTCCGGCCGACACCCAGGACTCCCGCGGACCTCGGCCGCTGGTCGCCGCGTCCCGGGCCCGTCATCCTGGTCACGTGGCCTACCGCTTCCTCGCCGACGCGGTGATGCTGGTCCACTTCGCGTTCCTGACCTTCGTCGCGCTCGGCGGGTTCCTCGCCTGGCGCTGGCCCCGGGCCCTCGTGCTGCACGCGGTCGCGGTCGGATGGGGCCTGGTCAGCGTGCTCGCCCATGTCGAGTGCCCGTTGACGGCGTGGGAGGACCGGTTCCGGCGGCTCGCCGGGGAGCAGGGGCTGGCCCGGGGCTTCATCGACACCTACCTGACCGGCGTGATCTACCCGCGCGAGTACCTGCTGGCCATCCAGCTCGCGATCGGCTGCCTCGTCGTCGTGTCGTGGGTGGGGTTCGCGGTGCGCCGGCGCCGGACGGTGCATCGCTGACGCCGCACGTCGATCAGGCGCGCGCCCCGGCGTCGTGCCATCCTGTCGCCCGGGGCGGGACGACCTGTCGCCCGGGCGGGTCGACCGGAGCCGGGAGCACGCATGAACCTCGAGAAGGTCGTGTTCGGCTTCTTCGTGCTGCTCGCCGCGACCCTCAACTTCGGCTTCTTCATCGGCGACATCTCGAACCCGGCGCTGCACAACATCTACGAGCTGTTCGCCGCCATCGTCGTCAGCCTCATCGCGACCGTGCTGAAGTTCGGCGACCGCACCCAGATCGGCGCGGTCCACCTCGCCACCAGCCTGGTCGCCGACCTGCAGCTCGTGACGGCGGCACTGGCCTGGACCTACTCGGCCCACATCGCCGACACCGGCCTGACCCCGGCGGCGATGGCCAGCGTCGTGTCGCTCTCCGGCGGCGCGCTGTTCGCCAACGTGGTCTCGGTGGTGCTGCTCGTGGTCGAGACCGTGTCGTACCACCGCCGGTAGGCGCGCATGGGCAACCCGCTGCTCTCCTTCTGGATGCGGCTGCTGGGGCAGGACGAGGAGCCGGGCCCCCGCGGGCCGTCCCGGCGGCTGCGCCGGCGGATCCCGATGGCGTCCGCCGTCGAGGCCGAGGCCACGATCTTCCTGATCCTGCGCCGCATGCGCGCCCCGTTGATCGTGCTGATCACGATCTTCGCGGTGAGCGTGCTCGGCCTGACCCTCGTCCCCGGCCAGGACGCGACCGGCGCGCCCTACCGGATGAGCTTCTTCGATGCCTTCTACTTCATGAGCTACACGGCGTCGACGATCGGCTTCGGCGAGCTGCCGAACACCTTCACCCCCGCCCAACGGCTGTGGGTCACCGCGACGATCTACCTCACCGTCATCGGCTGGGCCTACGCGGTCGGCACGCTGCTGGCGCTCCTGCAGGACCGCGCGTTCCGCCGGGCGCTCGCCCTGCAGCACTTCACCCGCAAGGTCAAGCGGCTGCGCGAGCCCTTCCTGCTGATCGTCGGGCACGGGCGCACCGGGGAGCTGCTGTGCCGCGCGTTCGACGCGCTCGGCAAGCGGGTCGTCGTGATCGACGTCGCCGAGGACCGCATCGACGCCCTCGAGCTCGGCTCGTACCACGGGGACGTCCCCGGGCTCGTCGCCGACGCCCGCGACCCGGGGCACCTCGGCGTGGCCGGGCTGCGCAACCTGCGGTGCGAGGCCGTCGTCGCCCTGACCAACGACGACGAGGCCAACCTCGCCGTCGCGATGACCGCCGCGCTGCTGCGGCCGGACCTTCCGGTGGTCGCACGCACCGTCTCCCCCGCGATCGCCGAGCGCATGCAGGCCTTCGGCAGCCCGACGGTCGTCAACCCCTTCAACCGCTTCGGCGACCACCTGCGGATCGCCATGCGCTCGCCCGCGTCCTACCAGCTCATGACGTGGTTGGAGAGCGGCCCGGGCGCCGAGCTGCCCAGACGGGGGCGGCCGCCCGGCGCGGGGCACTGGGTGGTGTGCGGCTACGGCCGCTTCGGGCGCGAGGTCACCGCCGACCTGCGCGCGGAGGGCCTCGACGTGACCGTCGTCGACCCGCGCCCGGATCCGGCGCCGGCCGACGGGGTCGCGACCGTCGAGGGCTCCGGCGTGGATCCCGCGGTCCTGGTGCGGGCCGGCGTCGCCGACGCCGTGGGGTTCGTCGCCGGCACGGACAACGACACCACCAACCTCTCGATGGTCTCCGACGCCCGCCGGCTGAACCGCTCGATCTTCGTGGCCGCCCGGCAGAACCGTGCCGCGAGCGCACCGCTGTTCGCCGCCATGGAGATCAACTCGCTGCTCGTGCCGGCGGAGGTCGTGGCGCACGAGGTGTTCGCGCAGCTCAGCACCCCGCTGCTCTGGCGCTTCCTGCAGGGTGTGCCGCAGCAGGGCGACGCCTGGGCGGCGGACCTGATCCGGCGCGTGACCTCGGACTGCGGGCGGCGGATGCCGGCCCTGTGGAAGATCCGGCTCAACCGCAGCGAGACGCCGACCCTGCTCGGGTGGCTCGATACCGGCGAGGCACGGCTCGGCGACGTCCTGCGCGACCCGGAGCGCCGCGAGAACCGGCTCGGCATCACCGTGCTGATGGTCCTGCGGCGGGATGCGGACGGCACGGAGGAGTGCGTGATGGCGCCGGACGACGGGTTCGTCCTGGCCCCGGACGACGAGCTGCTCCTGCTCGGCGCCACCCCCGCCCGCCGCGGCCTCGACGTCACGCTCATGGTCGACGCCGCCCGCGAGTACGTGCAGACCGGGCGGCGGGTGCCGGCGGGGTGGGTCTGGCGCAAGCTCACCCGGGCGGGCCGGGACTGACGCCGACCCCGCACCGTGGCCTTGGTCCCTTCCCGTGGTGCGGCGGGTGTCGCAGGGTGCGGGCCGTGGTGACGAGGTTGCGGCTCGACGAGCTGATGTCCGCGTGGGTCAGCGGGCCGGACACCCCGATGCAGATCGGGCTGCTGGGTGTGTTCGACGCCGGACCGTTCCGGCGGGCCGACGGCCTCGTCGACCTCGCCCGGGTCCGCGCCGAACTCGCGCAGCGCGCCACCCGGGTCGCGGGGCTGCGCAAGCGGGTGGTGTGGACCCGGCTCGGCGAGGGCCGGGCCTTCTGGGCCGAGGACCCGGCCTTCGTCCCGCCGGCTCACGTCGAGGTGACGACCCTGCCGACGGGCACGGACCTGCCGAGCTGGGCGGCGACCCGGTCGGCGACGCCCCTGCCCCCGGACCGCCCCCTGTGGCGCGCCGACGTCGTCGGCGGGCTGCCCGGGGAACGGTTCGCGGTGCTCCTGGTGGTGTCGCACGTCCTGGCGGACGGGGCCGCCGGCATCGCGCTGCTCGGCTCGCTGCTCGATCAGCAGCCCGAGGCGGCGACTCCGGTCGTTCCGCCGACGACCCCGCCACCGCTGCCGTCGCACCGGCAGCTCCTACGGGCAAGGCTGCACGAGATCGCCGCCGCGGCGCGCCGGCGCTGCCGGCGGGGGGTTCGACGCCCACGCGGGGGCAGGCGAGGGCTGACCCAGGTGCGGGCGGCGCTCGCGGAGTTCGCCGGGCCGGAACCGGTCACCTCGCTCCCCCGGCACATCGGGCCGGGCCGCAGGCTGGGGGTCGTTCCCGTCCCGCTGCCGGAGCTGCTGCGGACCGGGCACGCGCTCGGGGTCACGGTGAACGACCTGCTACTCGCCGCCGTCGCCACGGGCCTGCGGGAGTACCTGACCGCCCGCGGCGAGGACGTCCCGGGGCTGGTGCTACGCGCGACCGTGCCCGCGACGACCGGGCATGCGGACCGCCAGGTGGGCAGCATGCTCGTCGTCGGCCTGCCGGTGGGCGAGCCGGACGCGGCGCGGCGGCTCGCCCTGATCCACGAGATCACGACCCGGGACAAGGCCCGGCTGCAGGCCGCCGGCACGGACGTCGCGGATCTCCGCCTGCCCGCTCCGCTCGCGCGCCCGTTCCTGCGCCGGGCGCGGCGGTTCGGCAGCCGGCGGCTCACCCTCGCCGTGACCGACGTGACCGGGCCCTCGACGCCACTGTGGCTGGCGGGCGCCAGGTTGGTGGCCGCGGCACCGATCGCGCCCATGAGTGCGGGCGTGCCGCTCTCCGTCGCGGCGCTGTCCTATGCGGACGAGTTGCTGGTGACGATCGACGCCGACGCCGCCCTCACCGACCTCGACGTGCTGACCGAGGGAACGGCCCGCGGCTTCACCGACCTGCGGGAGCGGGCGGGGCTCGCCACCGAGCCGGCCCCGGCCCGGGCCTGGTGATCGCGCCGGGCTTCCCGGGCCGGCGTGCGGCCGGCCCGGGACCCCGGCGTCGGGCTCACGGTCGGGCGAGGTCGAAGCGGTCCAGGTTCATGACCTTGTCCCACGCCGCCACGAAGTCCTCCACGAACCTCTCCCTCGCGTCCTCGCAGGAGTAGAACTCGGCGAGGGCGCGGAGCTGGGAGTTCGCGCCGAGGACGAGGTCGACCGCGGTGGCGGTCCACCTGACCTCACCGGTGGCGCGGTCCCGGCCCTCGTAGACGTTCTCCGTCGACTCGGAGGTCCGCCATTCCGTGCCCATGTCGAGCAGGTTGACGAAGAAGTCGTTGGTCAACGTCCCGGGCCGGTCGGTGAGGACGCCGTGCGGGGCGTGCCCGTGGTTGGCGTCGAGGGCCCGCATGCCGCCGATCAGCACCGTCATCTCGGGGGCCGTGAGGTTCAGCATGTACGCCCGGTCCACCACCCGCTGCTCCGGCGGCACCTTCTCCCCGGCGCGCAGGAAGTTGCGGAAACCGTCCGCGTCCGGTTCGAGCACGACGAACGCGTCCACGTCGGTCTGCTCCTGCGTGGCGTCGGCGCGCCCCGGCGTGAACGGGACCGTGACCTCGTGCCCGCCGTCGCGCGCCGCCTTCTCGACGGCCGCGCAGCCGCCCAGGACGATCAGGTCGGCGAGCGAGATCTTCTTCCCGCCGGACTGCGAGTCGTTGAAGTCCTGCTGGACCCGCTCGAGGGTCTCCAGGACCGTCGTCAGCTCGGTCGGCTCGTTGACGTCCCAGGTGCGCTGCGGCTCGAGCCGGATCCGCGCCCCGTTCGCCCCGCCCCGCTTGTCCGTGCCGCGGAAGGAGGCCGCCGACGCCCACGCGGTCGAGACCAGCTGGGCGACGGACAGTCCGGAGTCGAGGATCGTGCCCTTGAGGGCCGCGACGTCCTCGTCGGTGACCAGCTCGTGGTCGACCGCGGGGACGGGGTCCTGCCACAGCTGCGGCTCCGGAACCCACGGGCCGAGGTAGCGCGCGATCGGGCCCATGTCGCGGTGCAGCAGCTTGTACCAGGCCTTGGCGAATGCGTCGGCGAGCTCGTCGGGGTTCTCGTGGAACCGCTTCGAGATCGGCCCGTAGATCGGGTCGAGCCTCAGCGCGAGGTCCGACGTCAGCATCATCGGCGCGTGCCGCCTCGACGGGTCGTGGGCGTCGGGCACGGTGTCCTGGGCCTCGGGGTTCTTGGGGGTCCACTGCTTCGCGCCGGCCGGGCTCTCGGTGAGCTCCCAGTCGTAGCGGTACAGGTTGTCCAGGTACCCGTTGTCCCAGCGCGTGGGCTCGTTGGTCCAGGCGCCCTCCAGCCCGCTGGTGAGCGTGTCGGCGCCCTTGCCGCTGCCGCAGGTGTTCCGCCAGCCCAGGCCCTGCTGCTCGAGGGGGGCGCCCTCGGGTTCCGGCCCGAGGCAGTCGGGGCTGACGGCGCCGTGGCACTTCCCGACGGTGTGGCCACCGATGATGAGGGCGACCGTCTCCTCGTCGTTCATGGCCATGCGCTTGAAGGTCTCGCGGATGTCCCGGGCGGAGGCCAACGGATCCGGGTTGCCGTTGGGCCCCTCCGGGTTCACGTAGATCAGGCCCATCTGCACAGCGCCCAGTGGACCGGAGAGCTCCCGTTCGCCGCTGTAGCGCTCGTCGCCGAGCCAGGTGTCCTCCGGTCCCCAGAAGATCTCCTCGGGCTCCCAGATGTCCTCGCGGCCGAAGCCGAAGCCGAAGGTCGTGAAGCCCATCGACTCGTAGGCGCAGTTGCCCGCGAAGATGATCAGGTCGGCCCACGAGATCTTCCGCCCGTACTTCTGCTTGACGGGCAGGAGCAGCCGGCGCGCCTTGTCGAGGCTGACGTTGTCGGGCCAGCTGTTGAGGGGCGCGAAGCGCTGGGCACCACTGCCGCCGCCGCCACGGCCGTCGGCGATGCGGTACGTGCCCGCGGCGTGCCAGCTCATCCGGATGAAGAGACCGCCGTAGTGGCCGTAGTCGGCGGGCCACCAGTCCTGCGAGCTCGTCATCAGCTCCATGACGTCGCGCTTGAGCGCGTCGACGTCGAGGGACGCGAACTCCTTCGCGTAGTCGAAGGTCCCGCCCATGGGATCGGCCTGGGGCGCGTGCTTGCGCAGAACCGAGAGGTCGGGCTGGTTCGGCCACCAGTCCCGGTTCGTGAACGGTCGGTGCGCCGCCGGGGTCGGGGAGGGGATCGCCGGGTTCTCGCTCTCGCTGACGCTCTCAGTCACGTCGGTCCTTCTTCCTGTCTCGCTGTCGTCCTTTCAGCCGAGATCGCCGCATACCGCGGTGAGGATCGGGCCCGGAGCAGCGAGCGTCGTCGTGCACCGCGGCGGGCACCGCCCATCCCGGGCGTGTGCTCGAGGTCCGACGTCGTCGGCACGCCGGCAAGTCTGGTCCCGTTCCTTGAACCACTCAACGCACAGGTGAAGGTCGGTCAGGTCGAGTTCGGCCTCCGCTCCTCGGTGTCCTCGGTGTCCTCCTGCTCCTCCTCGGGGGTCTCCGAGCCCACGAGGCCGGCGACGTCCTCCTCCTCCTCGTCGTCCTGGGCCTCGGGCTCGGACCGCTTCGAGGCGGCGAACTGCTCCAGCCGGCGAACGAGCCCTTCGAGGGCCTGGAGCGCCGTGTGGAGAGCCATCAGGGCGAGCCGCTTGATCAGCTGCAACAGGATCGCGGCCCTGGCCACCAGGAAGCTGAAGCTCGCTCCCAGGACGGGCTTGACCACAGAGCCCACGGTCCCGACGACGCCCTTCAGCGTGCCGGCCGCCGTCGACGCCACCCCACCGACTGCACTCTCACCGGTCTTCGCCACGCCCGACGCGACGTCGCCGCCCGCCTTGGCCACACCGGACGCAGCGGCCCCGCCGGTGGAGGCTGCAGTACGGCCCGTGCTGCCGACGGCCTGCGCAGCACCGGACGCCGCGGCCCGTCCCGTCTGGGTGACGGTCCGCGCGGTGCGTCCGGCACCCGGCGCGGCCGCCTGACCCGCGGTGCCCGCCGTCCGACCGGCTCGACCCGCGGCCCGGCCCACCGTCCGTCCCGCCTGCCCGGCCGCGGCCCGGCCGGCGCCCGTCACGCGCCGGACACCACCGGTGACGTTCTTGGCCGGCGCCTTCGTCCCTCCGTCCGGCGCGCTCATCCCGGGCGCACGACGCCGAATCTTCCGCGTGGCGTCGGATGCGTCCTGCTCACCTGCGCGGGCATCTCCGCGCTTCTCCTGGGGCTGGTCGGATTCCGTCATCGGTCCGCTCCTCTGCTCGGCTCGCAGTGCTACCACTTCTCGGGGGGCGGCTACCCGAATCCGAGGTATGACCAGGCAATTTGCGCTGAATGGACGCGCCCCCAGGCCCGCGTCCCGCATCGGCCGAAGGGCCAGATGCGTGCTACGAGTCCAAGCGTCCCCCGAGCAGCCGCACGGCCTCGGCGACCAGGGCGGGGCGGCGGGCGGCGCCCGTCTTCGCCAACAGCCGTTCGACGTGCTTCTCCACGGTTCGCACGGACAGCACGAGCCGCGCCGCGATCTCCCGGTTGTCCAGGCCCTCGGCGACCAGCGCGAGAACCTCGCTCTCCCTCGAGGTCAGACCCTTCTCGCGCAGAACCGCGGGAACGACGGTGGTGGTCCGCCGCGGCACGGCCACCCCGGCCCTCCGCAGCTGACCGCGCAGCAGCGCGGCCCAGCGCTCCCGGCCCCGCGCCTCGACCTGGGGGAGATCGGCGGCGAGCCACCGCGCGGCCTCGCCCCAGCCGTCGGCGAGCGCGGCCCCGGCCACCAGCCGTCGGGCCTGCAGGCGGTACCAGCCGATGTCCACGGGCTGCTGCAGGACCTCCTCGGCCTCGTCGAACGCGGTGAGGGCGCCGACCCGGTCGCCGCGGCGGCCTCGGGCCACGGCCTCCGCGAACCGCGCCATACCGCGGTTCCAGCGGTTGGTGAGCGGATCGGGCGGCTCGGGGACGGCGGTCCGTCCGGCGTCGCACGCCACGGCGGTCACCAGCCAGAGTCCGACCGCGGGTGAGCCGGTGACCTCGTCCGGTCTGCGAGCGAACTGCTCCATCGCCTCCTCGAGCTGGGCGTGGGCGGCGGCGTCGTCGCCCCGGTCGAGGGCCCACATCGCCCGCACCTGAGCGACCTCCCCGTGCAGGTGCGTGTCGTCCGGGGCGACGGCCCGCGCCTCGGCGAGCTGCGGCCAGGCCTGCTCACCGTCGAAGGCGCGCGACGCGGCGTCGAGGACGAGGGCTTTCGGCAGCGTCGCGAGGTGCAGGCGGCGGGAGGCGGTGATGCAGCGGGCCGCCGCGGCGATCGCCTCCTCCGTCTCCCACCGGGTGTTGCGGATGGCGGCCTCCTGGAGATCGACCACCGCGACCCCGGCGAGGTCGCCGAGCGCGGCCACCCGCGCCCGGGCCTCGGCGAGCAGGTCGACGCGCAGAGTCTCCTGCACCCCGGCTATGGCCCGCTCGTAGGCCGCACGCGCCGCCGCGTGCGCCAACCCGTGCTGCTCGGCGAGAGTCTGGGCGCGCAACGCCAGTGCCTCGGCCTCGTCGAGGTCGGAGCGGCGGGCGAGGCGGCTCAGCAACAGGAGGGCCTCGACCCGCACGTCGACCGGGCCGCGCTCGTGTGCCGCGGCCGCCAGGAGAGCGGCGTCGTCCGGGCGGGCGTCCTCCAGCGCGACGGTCGCGCGCACCACCATCGCCCGCAGCCCGTCGGCGCCGTCGGCAGGAACCTGCCGAAGCTCCGCCTCGGCGGCGGCCCAGCGGCCGGCGCGGACGTGGACGCGGGCGAGCCGGACACGGGCCGCGGACGCGTGCGGCGCCGCGTCGAGCAGGCGACGGCTGATCGCCGCGGCCTCCTCGGTCTTGCCCGCGGACGTCAGGACCTCGGCGAGGAGCTCGTCGACGGCGGTGGCGTCGTCGGACACCTCACGGGCCCGGCGGAGGGTCGTCTCGGCGGATTGCAGGGCGCCGCGGGCGAGGTTGCGCCGACCCGCCTCGAGCAGCACCTCGGCCGCCGCGGCCCGGTCTCCCGCGGTCAGGGCGAGGTCGGCGGCGACGTCGCACCACGGCCCGTCGAGTTCGGGCTGCCGGTGCCGGACGGCGGCGAGTGCCCTCGCGGCCCAGGCCGCGCGCTCGGGCGGGAGGAGGTCGGCGAGGACCGCGTCGCGGACGAGGGCGTGGCGGAACCGGAACTCGTCCTGCTCCCCGGGGTCGATCATTCCCGACCGGATGATCCCGCGGAGGACGGTGAGCGCCGCGGTCTCGTCGAGGCCGACGATGTCCGTCAGGACGCGCCAGTCGAACCGCTCGCCGAGCACGGCGGCGGCCTGGAGGGCCGCGCGGCCGTCGTCGGGGAACGCGGCGAGCCGCGTCCGGACGGACTCGGCCACCGACCGGGGGACGCCGCCGGGCTCGGCGCCGAGCAGCTCCTCGACCAGGAGCGGGAGACCGGCGCTACGACGGTGCAGCGCGTGCCGGTCCGCTGTGTCGACCGGGGTGTCGATTCCGCACGCGTCGATCATGGCGTCGATCTCGGGTGCGGTGAGCGGTGCGAGCATGCGGACGGTGCAGGCGCCGCGCCGGGCCAGGGTGTCGGCCAGCCGGACCACGGCGTCGGGCTCGTCGCGGGCGGTGAGGAGCAGGGCGACGCGCTCGGTGTTGTCGGCGAGGAACTCGACCACGGACAGCGTCTCGGGGTCGGCCCAGTGCAGGTCCTCGAGGACGAGCAGCAGCCCGTCGGGCGCGAGGTCCTGGAGGAGGCGGAGGACGGCTTCGGCGAGGACGAGTACGGAACCTTCCGGCTGGTCGTCGACACGCCAGCGGCGGACGAGCCGACCGAGCTCGGGCCGGGCGTCGATCCCCGGATGCCGACGCAGCCCGGCGAGCAGGGCTTCGGCGATCGGCCGGAACGCCGTCGCGCCCCCGTTCGGTACCGCCCGTCCGGTCAGCGCGGGGATGCCCCACGCCTCCGCCGCCACGGCCGCCTCCCGCGCGAGACGCGACTTGCCGATCCCGGCGGGGCCGAGGAGCGCCGTCGTCGAGCCCCGTCCGAGCCGGGTGGCGGCCAACGCGGACCGCACCGCGGCCAGCTCCACCGCCCGTCCGACCACGACGGGGCAGCGCGGCGCGGGCACCCACCGGACAGTAGGCGACCGCACGGACGTACGTGCAGCGTTTGCGCAAGATACGTACGCACCCCGATGTCGGTGGGCGCGGGACGCGTCAGGGTCGAGGTCATGACGATCCCCAGCACTCGCCCGTACCACCTCGCCGCCGGTGAGGGCCCTGCCCTGTGGCACCTCGGCGCCCTGCTGACCTTCAAGGCGACCAGCGACATCACCAACGAGCGCCTCTGGGTGCAGGAGGCCTACGGCGCCCGCGGCTACGCCAGCCCGCTGCACCGCCACACCCGCGAGGACGAGGCCTTCTACGTGCTCGACGGCCGCCTCGCCGTCTCCGTCGGCGACCAGGTGATCACTGCCGAGACCGGCAGCTTCGTCTGGGCCCCGCGAGATCTCGCCCACGCCTTCTGCGTGGAGTCCGACGAGGCCCGCTTCCTCGCCTTCTCCACCGGCGGCCGAATGGACCACTTCTTCTTCGCGACCGGCGAGCCCGCGCCGTCAGCAACCCTGCCCCCGCCGCCGGACGGCCCCCCGGACGTCGAAGCACTAGTCCGGGCGATGACGGAGTACGGGCTGGAGATGGTCGGCCCGCCGCCGCTGCCGCGGGGATGAGGGTGTGGCCCTGGCCGGAGGGGTGCCAGGGCCTCACGAACGCTGCGGCAGCGCCGCGAGGTCGTCCGGACGCACCTGCTCGACGGGTCGGCAGGGTGCAGCGACCCGACCCAACAGGTCAGGGCGATGGACGACGTTGCGGCCTGATGCTTCGCCCGACCACCACGGCGGATGGAGCTCGACCAGCGCGTCGCCGTCCCGCTCGGCCATCGATCGGGGATCCGGTCGCGACTCACCCGGGCCGTGCTCGCACCCGGACTCCGTGCACTCCCCGGCCTCGTGCTCACCGGTCGGCGCGGCCAACCCGGAGCAACGCGGTCCGGGTGATCGCCGCCGACTCCCGGTCGACCAGCCCCGCGCCTCGAACCTCTCACCGCGGGGTAGGAACCGCAGCTGCGTCCGCGTGAGGTCGTTGTGTCGGGGCCGCGGCCCGTCCGAGCTGCATTGATGCGGCGAGCGGGCGACTCGCGGGGACGACTGGCGTACTTCTCACGAGCCCGTCCGTCTCGAAAGCAGTGGTGCCGCACAACGGCAGGCGTGGGCTTCGGCGCCACCGACAGAGGGATGCACGACGGCCGACGTCTTCCGGAAGTTGGAGTCGGGTTGGAGCCGGCGGGTGGACGGTGCTCGCGACGGGCCCGTGAGGCGGCCCGCGCTCGGGAGGGAGTGCCATGTCCGACGGCTTCGCTTCGCTCGACCAGGCCCTCGCCGGCCGGGTCCATCGGCCGGCACGTCCGGCTTCGACGCGGCCTGTGCCGGCTTCGACCTGGCCGCGATCCCGACCCCGGACGTCGCCGTCTCCGTGACCTCCGAGTCCGACGTGACGGCCGCGGTGCGCTTCGCGGCGGACCACGGGCTCCCCGTCGCGGTCCGGGCGACCGGGCACGGGCCCATCCCCGGCGTCGACCACGGGCTGCTGATCGACACACGCGCCCTGTCGACGGTCAGCGTGGATGGGTCACGCTCCACGGCGACGATCGGGGCCGGCGCGACCTGGGCGCCCGTGCTGGCGGCGTGCGCACCGCTGGGGCTGGCGCCCCCGTGCGGATCCGCGCCCGACGTCGGCGCCGTCTCCTACACCCTCGGCGGCGGCCTCGGCCCGTTCGGCCGCAGCCACGGCTGGGCCGCCGACCGGGTCCGCCGGCTCGGACTGGTCACCGCCGCCGGTTCGCTCCGCGAGGTCACACCCGAGTCGGATCCCGAGCTGTTCTGGGCCTGCCGGGGCGGCGGCGGCAACTTCGGGGTCGTGACGGAGCTGGAGATCGACCTCGTGCCCGCCGGGAGTCTCTACGGCGGTGGGCTGTTCCTGCCCGGCGAGGCCGCGGCCGAGATCCTCGCCGCCTTCGGCCGGTGCACGGCCGAGGCCCCCGACGAGCTCACCCTCTCGGTCGCCTTCGTGACCTTCCCCGACGTCGACCCGGTCCCGCCGGAGGTCCGCGGCCGGTTCGTCGGGCACGTCCGCGTCGCCTACCTCGGGCCGTTGAGCGAGGCGGAGGACCTGATCAAGCCGCTCCGCGCGGTGGCGACGCCCCTGCTGGACACCGTGCGGCCCCTGGCCGTGACCGAGATCGGCACGATCCACGCCGACCCGGTCCTGCCCCAGCCCGTCGCGTGCGGCGGCGCCATCCTGCCCCGCTGGGACGACGCCGCGATCGCCGTCCTCGTCGACGAGGTCAGTGTGTCGAAGCCGCACATGCTGGAGCTGCGACACCTGGGCGGCGCCCTCGCCCGTCCCCCCGCCGTGTCGAACGCGGTCGGTCACCGCGACGCCTACTACAACCTCTTCACCTCGGCCTACCCCGGCCAGACGTTCGCCGACGCCGTCGGCCTCCAGACCGCGCTGTACGAGCGGCTCCTGCCCTGGACCGGCGGCCGGGCGCTCTACAACTTCGCCGCCTCCCCGGGCGGCCGTCCGGTCGACGCCCGGACCGCCTTCGACGAGCCGACGTACTCACGGCTCCGGAGCGTCAAGACGGCGTGGGACCCGGACAACCTCTTCCGCTTCTGCATCGACATCCCGCCCCTCGCGCCCGCTCGTTCTGTGTCGCTCCGGGAGCGGCTGCAGGAGATGTTCACGCGCATGGTCGAGGCGAAGGACGCCGCCCTCGTCGACACCTACTACGACCCGGAGTTCGTCCTCACCACGAACGGCCAGACCCAGGACCTCGAGGCCTTCCGCGCCGGCCACGAGCGCGTCTACCCCACCCCGATCACCTACCGGGTCGAGTACGACGACTCCTGGGTCGAGTCCGGCCCCCGCCTCGCCGCCCGGGTCTGGATCACCACCCAGCGGCCGGGCGAGGAGGCGCACCGCATCGAGGTGGTGCTGGTCGCCGAGTACCGGGACGGCCGCCTCCTCCGCGTCCACGAACTCACCTGGCCGGACTGGTCGCAGCGGGGGGCGTTCGAGAGGTATGGGTCAGATGGTTCGCAGACGGCGGACGAGCCGGAGTGAGCGGCCGCGAGAGCCTGCTGTCGATTCCGAACTCGACCTTCGTCGAGACGCGGGCAGAAGTAGCAGAGCGAGCCATGCTCCACTCACGGAAGGAGAGCTCTGACCTTCTCGGGGTCCGGGCCTCCTGGTTCGATCACCACGATCGCGTCGTCGAAGCCCGCCTCCGCGTACCGGTTCAGTTGTTCGCCGACCGGGCCCAGGTCGGCCGGGCTCGAGAGTGGGATGGCGCAGACGATGGCTCGTCCGCCATCTGCCGCTCGGAAGCGCCCGAGAGCCTCGAAGATCTGGTCAGGAGTGCGGCGGTAGGCGGAGCCCAGCCAGCCGTCGAAGTGCTGGGCGGCCTTCTCGACGTTGACGCCCCAGGAGCCCAGGAGGAAGGGCGGCGGGGCGGGCAGCAGTTCGCGCAGTCGGGCCACGTTGTGGTCGAACGTGCGGAAGCGGCTTCGGAAGTCCCGGTCGAGCAGCAGGTAGTCGGTCTCGGTCGAACCGGGGCTGAGGCCCATGACCAGCCTGTCCCCGCACACCAGCTGCAGCGACCGGATGCGGTGGGCGAGGTCGGCGGGGTGGTGGAGCGGGACCTGAACCGTGGCCGTCCCCAACTCCACCCCACCCACGACAGAAGCAGCCGCCGCCAACGCGACCAACGGGTCGGGGACGAAGCCGGAACGCCCGATGATCTGCGGCATCCACAGGCTCTCGAAGCCCGCGTCCACCAGCCGTCGGGCCCAGGAGGCGACGTCGTACGACGGACCCGAACCGAAGTGAGCCAGATAGGCGCCGAGCTTCACAACCGGGAGGCGGCGAACCGCGCGTACCAGCGCAACGCGTCGGGGTCGTCGACCGAGGCGATGTTCGCGGCCTTCTCCAGCGGCCTGCCCGACAGCAGTTTCTTGATCGGGACCTCGAGCCGCTTGCCGCTCAGGGTGTGCGGCACGGCGGGCGCCTCCAGGATCTCGTCCGGGACGTGGCGCGGCGTCAGGCGGGTCCGCAGCGTCTGCACGATCTTCTGCCTGAGCGAGTCGTCCAGCGCGTGTCCCGACGCCGGGACGACGAACAGGCCCAGCCAGTAGCCGTCGTCGGGCCGGTCGACCCCGACCACCAGGGTCTCGCTGATCTCCGGCATGGTCTCGAGCACGTCGTAGAAGTCGCTGCTGCCCAACCGGACGCCCTGCCTGTTCAGGGTCGAGTCGGAGCGGCCGTGGATGGCGAGGCTGCCGTCGGCGGAGAACGTGACCCAGTCCCCGTGTCGCCACACGCCGGGCCAGGTCTCGAAGTACGACTCCGTGTACCGCTCCGCGCCCGGGTCGTTCCACAGGTGCACCGGCATCGACGGCAGAGGCTGGGTGACGACGAGGTCCCCCACCGAGTCGACGACCGGCTCGCCGTCCTCGTCCCAGGCCGCGCAGTCGACGCCGGCGAGCCGGCCGCCGATGCGCCCCACCCGGACCGGGGCGTACTCGTTGGCGCCGACGAACGCGCCGGAGATGTCGGTGCCGCCGCTGGTCGAGTCGATCCGCACGTCCGGGCCGATGTGCTCCATGATCCAGTGGTAGCCGGCCGAGGGCAGCGCCGAGCCGCTGACCATCACGTGCCGCAGCCGGCTCAGGTCGTGCTCCTGCCGGGGCGAGACCCCGGTGTTCGCCGTGGCGGTGACCACGGCGGCGCCCAGCAGCAGCACGTCCGCCCGGGTGCGGGCCGCGACCTCGAAGACCGCGCCCGCGGGGTGGCCGGGGCTGCCCTCGTACAGCACGATGCTCGCGCCCTGGGTGAGCACGCCCAGCTGCATGTTCCACAGCGCCCAGCCGGTCGAGGTGAAGGCGAACATGCGCTCGGCGGCGCCCGTCTCGCGCGGAGCGGGGCGCAGCCCGCAGTACAACCCGGACCACATCAGACCCTGCAGCGTCATCCCGCCGTGGCCGTGGACCAGGCCCTTGGGCAGCCCGGTGGTGCCGGAGGTGAACAGCACCCACAGCGGGTGGGAGAACTCGACCTGCTCGAACTCGAGCGGCGTGTCCTCGGCGAGAACCGACTCCCACGGAACCGCATCCGAAGGAGCAGGCCGGTCGAACACGTACGGCACGTGGACGAAGTGCCGCACCGTCGGCAGCTTCTCGCGCAGCGTGGCGACGACGTCGGCGCGGTCGATCTCCTTGCCGTTCCAGTGGTAGCCGTCCGCGGCGATGAGCACGGTGGGCTCGAGCTGTGCGAGGCGACCGATGGTGCCCTCGGCGCCGAAGTCCGGGGAGCAGCACGACCACACGGCGCCGACCGCGGCGGTGGCGAGGAGGCCGATCACCGCGTGCTCGGTGTTCGGCAGGTACGCGCAGACACGGTCACCCGGGCGCACGCCCGCCCGGCGCAGCCAGCCGGCCGCCGCCGCGACCGACCGGCGCAACGCGCCCCACGTGATCTCCCGCGCGGGTGCGCCACCCTCCCGGACACACACCACCGCCACCGAGGAGTCGGCCCCGCGGCGCAACGCGTGCTGCGCCCAGTTCAGCCGCGCCCCGGTGAACCATCGGGTGTGGGGCATCGGGTCGGCGGTGCGCACCTGCGTCCACGGCGCGGAGAACTCGACCCCGTAGTAGTCGACGACGGACAGCCAGAAACGGTCGATGTCCTCCACCGACCAGGCCCACAGGGCGTCGTGGTCCGCGAACGGCCGCCCCTCGCGCTCCTCCAGCCAGTTCAGGTACTCGCGCAGCGCGGAGCCCTCGATGCGGGCCTCCGTCGGGCTCCAGAGCGTGTCGGTCATCGGCACCGCCTCCCTGTGCGACGGGCCCGGTCGCGCGGGCCCGTCGCACATGCTCACACGAGGGACGCTCACACGAGGGACGCGGTCAGCCCACCGTCGAGGACGTAGTGGCTGCCGGTGATCCACGACGCCCGGTCGGACGCGAGGAAGGCGGCCACCTCGGCGATGTCCTCCGGGGTGCCGAGCCTGCCCTGCTTCATGGCCACGAGGTCGCCGAACGGGACCTGGGTCGCCGCCTCGAAGTCCGGGACGAGCCGCTCGACCATGGCGGTGTCGGCGAAGCCCGGGCAGACCGCGTTGACCCGCACGCCCGTCGGGCGCATCTCCACCGCGGCGACCCGCGTGAGCTGGATCAGCGCCGCCTTGGTCGCGCAGTAGGAGCCGAGCAGCGGGCTGCCGCCGATGCCGGCGATCGAGGCGATGTTGACGACGTTGCCCTTGGACTCGACCAGGTGCCCGATCGCCGCCTTCATCGCCACGAACGGGCCGCGCACGTTGACCGCGTAGATCTTGTCGAAGCTCTCCGTCGACTGCTGCAGCAGCGGCGACGAGACCTCGATCCCGGCGTTGTTGACCAGGACGTCGAGACCGCCGAGCAGGTCCACCGCCTGCTGCACCGCGCCCCGGACCTGGCTCTCGTCCGTGACGTCGCAGTTGGCGACGCCTGCGGCACCGATCTCGTCGGCCGTCTTCTCGGCCGCGTCGGCGTCGATGTCGCTGATCACGACCCGGGCACCGCGCTGCGTGAACAGCGTGGCGATCGCCTTGCCGATCCCGGCAGCGGACCCGGTGACGAAGACCCGCTTACCGTCAAGTTCGGGCATCTCTTTCCTCTCACGTCGTTGTGGGGGGTGCGGAACCGACCTCTCAGGAGGCCTCGACCTTCGGCATGATGTCGTTCTTGATCCGCTTGAGGTCGTCGAGGGTCTTGGACACGGGGACGTCCGCGAACGGCGGCCAGAACATCGGCATCGTCATCCCGGCCTCCTTGTACGCCTTGAGCTTGTCGGTGATCTGCCGCTCGCTGCCCGCCAGCAGGTTCGTGACCTTGCCCGCGGGGGAGTCGTCCAGGTCGACGTCCGTGATGACCGTCCAGATCATGCTGCTGATCTCGAGGTCGCCGATCTTGCGCTGGCTGCCGATCGCCCCGAGCTCGCGCTCGATGCCGCTGCGCCAGGTCGCGATGTCCTCGGGCGAGTCCTGGATCCCGATCCAGCCCTTGAGGTCGTACTTGCTGACGCGCTTGGCCGCCCGCGCCGGGTCCTTGAGGCCGGAGAAGAAGATCGGCAGCGGGTCCTGCAGCGGCTTGATCCCGAACCCGCAGCTGTCGAAGTCCGCGAACTCGCCGTGGTACTCGAACAGCTCGTTGTTCCAGACGCCCTGCATGACCTCGATCGTCTCGCGCACGTGCTTGTGCCGCTTCGGGAAGATGTGCGCGGCGCTCGCGGCCGCGAACTCCTCCGGCATCCACCCGGATCCGACGCCGACGTTGAGCCGACCGTTCGAGAGGTGGTCGATCGTGGCCATCTCCGCGGCCAGGACGCCGGGGGCGCGGAACGGCGTGTCGATGATGCTCATGCCGATCCGGACCTTCGAGGTCTTCGCCGCGAGCCACGGGATCAGCGGGTAGCCCTGGAACCACTGCCCGCGCGAGGACACCGGCAGCGCCTTGGGCAGACCGTCCATCATCCCGAAGGGGTACTGCAGCTCCTGTCGGTCCGACGCCTCCGGGACGACGATCCGGTCGAGCGTCCAGACGGAGTCGAAGTCGAGCTCCTCGGCGAGCGCGGTGAGGTCCTCCAGCTCCTTGACGGTCACCTTGTCGCGGAAGTTGGGCAGGTAGAGGGCGAGCTTCATCGGGTTCCGCCTCCTTGCGGTACTGAGGTGAGTGTCGTGCGGATCTCTGTCTTGAGGACCTTGCCGATGGTGGAGCGCGGGAGGTCCGGCCAGATCTCGATCTGTTTGGGCGCCTTGACGCTGCCGATCCGCTGCTTGACGAACGCGACCAGCTCGTCGACGTCGACCTCGGCCGCGGGCTGGAGCTGGATCACGGCGGTGACCCGCTCGCCCCACTTCTCGTCCGGCAGGCCGACCACCGCGCAGTCGCGGACGGCGTCGTGCGCCATCAGCGCCTGCTCGACCTCGGCGGAGTAGACGTTGAACCCGCCGGTGATGACCATGTCCTTGGCGCGGTCGACGATGTGGAGGAAGCCGTCCTCGTCGAGGAACCCGATGTCGCCGGTGTGGTGCCAACCGTGGGCGGACGCCTCGGCCGTGGCCTCGGGGTTCCGGTAGTAGCCGGCCATCACCAGCGAGCCCCGGACGCAGATCTCGCCCCGCTCCCCACGCGGCACGGGCCGACCCTCCTGGTCGAGGATCGCCACCGTGACCAGCGGCGACGGCCGGCCGGCGGACGACAGCCGGGCGGTGGCGATCGTCCCGTCCGGCAGGCGGTGCTCGGCCGGCGACATCGTCGAGATCATCATCGGGGCCTCGGACTGCCCGAAGAGCTGCGCCATCGGCCCGATGCGGTCGAGCGCCTCGGCCAGCCTGGCCACCGACATCGGCGCCGCGCCGTACCAGAAGCACTGCAGGGACGACAGGTCCGTGCGGTCGAGCGCCGCGTGGCCGAGAACCATGTAGATCAGCGTCGGCGGCAGGAAGGTGTGGGTGACCCGGTGCCGCTCGATCAGCTCCAGGAACCGTCCGACGTCCGGCTTCGCCATGATCACGACCTCGCCGCCGCGGGCGAGGATCGGGAAGCACAGCACGCCCGCGGCGTGGGTCAGCGGGGCCTGGGCCAGGTACACCGGGCGGCCCTCGAAGGGGTAGCTCATCAGCGTGATCGCCGACATCGCCTCGAGGTTGCGGTCGGTGAGCATGACCCCCTTGGGGCGCCCTGTGGTGCCACCGGTGCCGACCAGGGCGACCACGTCGTCGGGCTGCGCGGCCTCGGCGTCCGGGTCCTCGCGCGCGGCGTCGAGCCAGGGGTGGAAGGCCTGCGCGCTGCCGTCGCCGTCGCCGAGGCGGACGAGCGTGGTCAGCTTCGAGAGGTTCGGGGCGATCGCGGCGACCAGGTCGTCGAAGGCCGGCTGGAAGATCAACGTGGAGCAGTCGAACAGGTCGAGCAGCTCCGCGTTCTCCGCGGCCGCGTTGCGCGGGTTGATCGGGCACCACACCGCACCCGCCCGGGCGATGCCGAAGAC
Organism: Pseudonocardia sp. NPDC049154; assembly: GCF_040648315.1. Lineage (NCBI taxonomy): Bacteria > Bacillati > Actinomycetota > Actinomycetes > Pseudonocardiales > Pseudonocardiaceae > Pseudonocardia > Pseudonocardia sp. NPDC049154. The sequence goes on along the minus strand of NZ_JBEZDN010000041.1, from coordinate 22,420 downwards.
GCACGAGAACGCGGTCGGGTCGTTGGCGGAGAGGATGCCGACCTTGTCGCCGGGCCGGACGCCCGAGCGCCGCAGTGCCCTCGCGACCGCACGGGAGAGCTCGACGACCTCGCCGTACGACAGCGACGCCCCGTCGAGGGTCAGGCAGGGCGCCTCGGGATCGAGGGAGGCGCCCTTGTCCAGATAGAAGGTCAGCGACATCGTCGTCCCTCGATCGTCGTCGGCATCGTTGCTGACAGGGACGACCGTGGCCCGATCTTGGACGGTTGTCAAGATTTTCTTGGACGAGTGGTCAGGAAATCCCCTCGATGGGTATCGTCACCTCATGCCCAGCTCCGCCGCGGTGCGGTTGCGGTCCCGCGTCGACAAGTTCGAGGACCGCCGACGCGAGCTCGCCGACGCGGCGCTGCTGACCCTGGCAGAACTCGGCTACGCGCGCACCAGCCTGCGCACGATCGCGGACAACACGACGTTCTCCCACGGGCTGCTGCACTACTACTTCGCCGACAAGATCGACCTGATCACCTACTGCGTGCAGCGCTACAAGGAGGCCTGCGTGCAGCGCTACGAGGGCTTCGTCGCCGAGGCGTCCACGCCCGCGGAGCTCGCCGCGGCCTGCGGGAACGGGCTGGCCGCCACGCTCGCCGACGCCCCGCTCATGCACCGGCTCTGGTACGACCTGCGCGCGCAGTCCCTGTACGAGGAGGCCTTCCGGGACGACGTCGCCGAGATCGACGGCCGCCTGCAGGACATGATCTGGCGCCTGGTCCGCGCGTACGCCCAGCTGTCGGGAGCCGAGCCCACCTGCTCCCCCTCCGCCGCCTACGCGATGTTCGACGGGCTGTTCCAGCAGGCCCTGCAGCGGCACCTCGGGGGCTCCGGGACGGCGCTCGACGAGCTCCGCGAGAACTGCCGGGACCTGCTGCCGCGACTGTTCGTCTGACGGCCCTGCGCGGCCCGGCGTACGGGCGAACAGCTTGTCCGTCGCCCGCTCCCGCGCCGGCTCGGGGTCTAGCCCGTCGACGGCGGCTCCAGCTGCCGCACCGACAGCAGCGGCACACCGAGATCACGGATCCTGGCCAGCGCGCCGTGCAACGCGGCCTGGTCCGCCAGTGGCCCGGTGAGCACGGTCTGCCCCGCCGGACCTTCGGTGGCCACCAGCCCGTCGAGCCACGCCGACCAGTCGGCGTCGAGCACGGCGCCCACTCGGATCTCGTACACCGGCCCCCTGTCGGCCCCGCTCATCCCGAGTCCGCCAACGCGGATCGCGGCGGGCGCCCGGGGCCCCGCTTGCGCGCGATCACCGCGCCGCGGTCGATGATCTCGCCGCCCCAGACCCCCCACGGCTCCCCCCGGCGCACCGCCCCGGCCAGGCACTCCGCGCGGACCGGGCAGGGCCGGCACAACCGCTTCGCCCGTTCCAGGTCGATGGGCGAGACGGCGAACCACAGGTCGGGATTCGCGTGCTGGCACGGCAGACCAATGCCGGCCCGTACCGGACCGGCCCGCCGGCGACGTCGGATGTCCACCGGGACGCTCCGTGGGGTGACGGTCGCTGACGTGGGCATCGCCCACCTCCTTCCGGACCCCGGCGACGGTAGGCGGACCGGCCGCCGCCGGGATCACGCGAAGGTGGGACGCACGGTGGCATTTCGCGAGCACCACCACCGCCCGGTCAGGACAGCAGCCCGAGAACGCGTGCCCGGGCGACCGCCTCCGTGCGGTTGGTGGCGGCGAGCTTGTCGAGCACGTGGGTGACGTGGCGTTTGACGGTGTCGACCGAGATCACCAACTCCTCGGCGATGGCACGGTTGGACCGGCCGTCGGCCAGCAGACAGAGGATCTCCTTCTCCCGGGCGGTGAGCGGCTCGACCAGACCGGGGGCGGCGACCGCGCCGCGCCGGGCGGCGGGCAGCAGCGAATGGCCGCTCCGGTCGAACGCCGCGCTCAGGGCGGACAGGAAGGTCTGCGGGACGGCCCGGCCGCCGTCGAGCCGCTCCAGCCGCCGGCCGACGAGCAGCTCGCGCAGCAGCGCGGCCGCGGCGGCGCCCTCGTCGACGAACACCTGCAGCTGACGGTGCGGCGCAGCCAGGGCGAGTGCCTCGACCATGAGCGTCGACGCCCCGGCCGGGTCGCCGAGCTCCGCGCAGGCCAGCGCCTGCAGGACGCGGATCTCGACGACGCTACCCGTGCGGTGCTGGGCTTCGGCCAGGCCGTGCCACGCAGCGAGCAGCCGGACGGCCTGCTGCGGCTGTCGGCGGACGAGGAAGCGGGCCAGGAGGAGGTACTCCGGCTCACGCGGGTAGTACGGCTCGTCGGCCGGGACGAGGCCACGGGTCCGCACCCAGTCCGCAACCTCGTCGATCCGTCCGTGGGCGAGCGCGATCCGGGCCGTCTGCACACCCACCGACGCGGCGATGGGCGCGGCGATACCTGACCCGGCCGCGAGCCTTCCCGCCTCGTCCAGTGCCTGGGTCGCCCGGTCGTACTCACCACGGGCCTGCCGGACCCGCGCCGCGGTGACCAGCGCGGTGACCTGCCAGCGGGGCCGGCCGAGCCGGTGGCACAGCTCGACGGCGTGCTCGGCCTGCTCGACCGCCGCGTCCAGCTCGCCGCGCAGGTAGGAGATCTGGGCCAGGCGCGCATGGGCGACGCCGGCGTCCGGCAGGTGTGTGCGGTCGGCCGGCCGGGCCCACGTGTCGAGGGCGCTGCGGTAGATCCGGAGGGCCTCGTCGAGGCGGCCCTGGACCACCCGCATCCAGCCGGTCAGGGAGAGCGTGCGGGCGGCGAAGAACGGGTCGGCGCGCGCGGCCCACGGGTGCACGGCGAGCTCGTCGAGGAGCGGTTCGGCGGCGTCGGCCGCACCCTCGAGCAGGAACCCGGCCGCCAGGTCGTAGCGGAGGAAGTACTCGAGGTAGCCGTCGGCGCGGTCGACGAGGGTGAGGCCCTCGCGGGCGTGCCGGACCGCTGCCCCGCCGCTGCCCGTCCGCAGGGCGAGCTCGGCGCGGACCAGCGCGACGACGGCGGGCACCGGACCCAGCCCGGGTCCGGGCTCCGCCCCCGTGTCGGGGCCGCCCTCCACATCGGCGAGGAGCGGTTCGACCTCCTCGGCGTGCCCGCTGACCAACGCCGCAAGAGCCTTCGTCACGCACAAGGGGGGACGCCGGCGCAGCAGCTCGTCCGGTAACGCGGCCGCCCACCGGTACAGGGTCGCCGCTTCCCGTCGTCGCAGCCGGGCCTGCGCGTGCTCGCCGACGATGTCGGCGGCCCGCTCGTGGTCACCGATCGCGAGGAGATGGTGCACCGCCTGATCGGCGAGCCGGTGACGGGCGTACCAGTCGCCGGCGGCGCGGTGCAGGACCTCGACGCGGCCGGGCTGCTCGCGAGCCAGCCGGGCGCGGAGCAGGTCGGCGAACAGGTGGTGATAGCGCCACCACCGGCGGACGTCGTCGAGCGGGTGGAGGAACAGGTTGGCCTGCTCGATCTGCTCGAGCAGCTGCTGGCTGTCGTCGCGCCCACGGACCGCGTCGCACAACGGCCCCGACAGCCGTTCCAGCACCGACGTCTCCAACAGGAACCCGCGCACGGCAGCCGGTTGGCCGTCGAGCACCTCCTCCGTCAGGTAGTCGAGCACGAACCGGTTGCTGCCGGAGAACTCGGCGACGAAACGCTCCACGTCCGCCCGGCGCGCCAGCGACAGCGCGGCGAGCTGGAGTCCCGCCGCCCAGCCCTCGGTACGGGCCGCGAGGGCCGCGGTCGCCTCGGGTGGCAACGAGCGGGCGGTGGCAGCGCCGAGCAGCGCTCCGGACTCCGCGATGGTGAACCGCAGGTCCTCGGCGCGCAGCTCGGCGAGCCGGCCGCGCGCCCGCATCCGTGCCAGCGGCAGCGGAGGATCGGCCCGGGTGGCTATCAACAGCCGCAGCGCGCCCGGAAGGTGCTGGAGCAGGTCGGTCAGAGAGGCGTGGACCACCGTCGAGTCGACGACGTGGTAGTCGTCCAGCACCAGCACGACCGTCTCGGCGCTCTCGGCGAGCTCGTTGACCAGAGCCGCCACGGCCGCGTGGTACGACGGCGTGGACAGCCCGCCCGAGCGCGCGGCGACGGCCTCGGCGATGCCCGGCCGCGCGACGTCCAGCGCGGCCGCGACGTGGCGCCAGAAGCGGACCGGGTCGTTGTCGGCGTCGTCCAGCGACAACCACGCAACCGGCGTCCCGCAGCGGGCGGCCCACTCGGAGATCGCGCTGGACTTGCCGAACCCGGCAGGCGCGGACACCACCACCAGGTCGCGGCGCACCGCATCCGCCAGGGACACGGACAGCCGGGGCCGGGCGACGAACCCTTCCCGCAAGGGAGGCGGTCGGAGCTTCGTGGCCAGCAACACGTCGCGGTCCGCGCCCGTGCCCACCGTGCCGACGCCACGGGCTCCGGTCACCGGGACTGCACCACCATGAGCGGTCTCCCCTCGCCGTGACCGTGCGCCGACCCGTCGACCGTGTCAAGGGCCCGCACGAGGGGCGAGGCGGTCGTCGGGGACGGTGTCGGTGAACTCGACCATGTCGCGGTACCCGTCGCGCGAATCGCCGTCCAGCCAGCGGAAGCGTTCGACGTCGTCGAGGTCCGGGGCCTCCTCGTCCGCGCCGTCCGCCAGCACGGATCGCGGCCACACCTCGCCGGTGTGCAGGTCGAGCGCGCCACCGGTGGTCAGGTCCCCTCGATCCTGCGCGTTCCTCGCGCCCGAGGTGTTGCCTACGACCTGGCCGACGAGGTGATCGGCGACCCGGCAGGGGCCCCGGAGTCCGGCACCCCTGCATAGTCGGGGAGCTCGATGCCGTTGATCGCGCGCTCGACCAGCTCCATGAGCGCCTCCATGTCGGGCTCCGGGCTCGGCCCGGCGTCCGGCCCGGTGGCCGCGAGGCTGTCCACGTGCATCCGGCCGATCTCCTGGTTGGCCTCGACGAACGGGCGCATCCGTGCTTCGTAGGCCGCGAACCCGACCGCGGGGTCCCACCCGGCGGCCGCCAGCTCCCCGGCCAGGAGGTACGCGCCGACCAGGGCCAGCCCGGTTCCCTGCCCGGACATCGGCGAGGAGCTGAACGCCGCGTCCCCGAGCAGCCCCACCCGCCCGCTCGACCAGCGGTCCATCACCACCTGGGCGACCTGGTCGAGGTAGAAGTCCGGACTGTCGTCCAGGTGCGCGAGGATGCGCGGGGTCAGCCAGCCCAGGCCCTCCATCCGCTCGCGCAGCAGGCGCTTCTGGGCCGCGACGTCCCGGTGGTCGACGTCGAAGTCGGCCGCGGGGAAGGACAACATGGCCATCGCCCGGGAGGCGTCCCCGATCGGCCGCAGGCCGGCGGAGCGCCCGGACTCCTGGTCCTGGTAGTCGATGAGCCAGCGGTCCAGCTCGAACTCGTTGGGCACGGTGTAGAAGGCCAGCACCAGCCCGAGGTGGCGGATGTACTGCTCGCGCGGCCCGAAGACCATCGCGCGCAACGCCGAGTGCAGCCCGTCCGCCCCGATCACCAGGTCGAAGCGCCGCCGGTCGCCGCCCGCGAAGACCACGTCGACCCCGTCCGGGTCCTGGGTGAGCTCGGCGATCCGGTCGTCGAAGACGTACTCGACACCGTCGCGGGTGTCGTCGTGGAGCACCCGGGACAGGTCCCCGCGCAGGATCTCGATGTCCGCGATGAACCCGTCGCCGCCGTGGTCGTCCGCGCGGAAGGTCTCCAGCACGTTCCCGTGCACGTCCACTGTGTACGCACCGGCGGTGTCGGTGCAGGCCGCGCGCACCGCCGCGTCCAGCCCCATCCGCCGGATGACCTCCTTGGCCACCCCGCGCGCGTCCACCGCCTGCCCGCCGGGGCGCAGTCCGGGGGCCCGCTCCACCACGGTCACGTCGGCACCCCGCCGACGCAGCCAGTGGGCCAGCGCGGGCCCCGCGATGCTCGCCCCCGCCACCAACACCCTGATACCGCTCACCGGTGCTCCCTTCGTCGACCCGTCGAGGGAAAGACCGCGACGAGGCCCGAAAATCATCGCCTGCTCGGCCTCGGCGGACCACGATCTTGACCCGGTCCTGGCCGTCCTCGCGACCGGATTCTCAACCGGGTCCACGGCCCGGACGGGAGCCGGCGGGCGCTGGACGGGGGAGCGATCCACGACCCGGCGCCGCTCGAGCGGTTTCGCGAGCCGTCGGCCGATCACGCATGGACCGCTGGGGCCGGGGTAGGCGGACAGTGGTGTTGTCCGCGCCGCGCCGCGCCGGAATCGGTGGCATCAGGGCCGAGACGAGCGCGGGGCCGTGGGATGAGGGCAGTCAGTGTGAACTGGCAGAGGTCGTTCGCGCCGGTTGTGGAGACGCCGAAGCGGGCGCGGGATGAGCTGCGCTGGTGGTTGGCCGAGCAGGGCTGGCCGGGTGGGCGGGCAGCGGAGCTGGTGGCCGCGGTCAACGAGGCGGTCACCAACGTCGTCGAGCACGCGTATCCGGTGGTCGGGTTCGCCGGCGGTGTGGTGACGGTGAGCGTGGAGTCGGTCGAGGCGGGCGGACAGCGTCGGGTCCGGCTCCGGGTGGTCGACGACGGCTGGTGGCAGCCGCGTGTCGAGCCGATCGGTCCGCCGGAGCATTTCGGCCTGGATCTGATCAGTGGCCTGATGGACGAGGTGTGGCTGCGCCGCGGCGGGATCGGAAGGCCGGGCACCGAGATCGTGATGTTGAGTCGATCGGTGCCGGACGCGCGCGGCTGAGCTGCTGGCGGGCGGCGTGATCCCATCGGGCGCCTCATCGCGGACGGCTGTGCATCCTTTGCGTCGGACTGCCGCGCATCGCGGGCAGAGGCTGAGGCGGTGTAGCCGGCCGACTCGTGGACGGGATAGCGAGTTCTCCCCGCACGACGACGTCATTCCATGCTGAGCTGCCACGATCAGAGAAGACGCCACACCTGGCTAGTCAGAATAGTCACGCATGAGTCGGACTCGCTCGGGCCGGCGCAGTCTTGCCATCGTCCGTTCCTCGATCTGGCGGATTCGTTCCCTGCTGACGCCCAGGAGCGTGCCGATCTCCTCGAGGGTGTGGGGACGGCCGTCGAAGAATCCGAACCGCAGGCGAATGAGCTCGGATTCTCGGTCCGGGAGCGCGGCGAGGATGACGGCGACCTGTCGCGAGCGGGCCTGCGCAAGGGCCGCTGCCAGGGGGTCGATCGCGTGCGGGTCGGCGAGCTGCGCGCCGAACGTGTCGGGCCCTTCCTCGTCGAGGGGTTGGTCCAACGACATCGGATTGCGGGCGTGCTGGAGCAGTTGCTCCACCACGGCGGTCGAGACGTCGAGCGCTGTGCCGATCTCGGAGGCCGTGGCCTCCCGGTCGAGGTCCTGGGCGAGGCGGCTCCGGACACGGAGAAGTCGCACGAGCAGGTCCGCCTTGTTCGACGGAAGGCGGATCGTGCGGGCCTGCTCGGCGCGACCGCGTCCGATCGCCTGGCGGATCCACCACGTGGCGTAGGTCGAGAACCTGTACCCGCGCTTGTGGTCGAACTTGTCGACCGCGCGCATCAGGCCGATGTTGCCTTCCTGGATCAGGTCGAGCAGGGGGACGTCACGGCCGCTGTGGCGGCGGGCGATGGACACCACCAACCGTAGATTGGCGGTGATCAGACCTTCGCGGGCGCGAGCACCCGCACGAACCAGCGTCCGCAGGTCGCGCCCGAGCATGCCGTCGCGGTCGTCGGCCGTCAGGGCGTGGAGTCGCTCCGCTGCCAGTACGCCGGTCTCGATGCAGCCGCCGAGCGCGACCTCCTCGGCCGCGGTGAGGAGCGGCACCCTGCGGATGCGGACGAGGTACGCCCCCAACCCGGCTGTCCCCTCCTCGTCGCGCGGAACTACGCGGGGAGGGTCGACGTCGTCGGCGGCCCTCCCCGCTGTCGGGAGGGACTCGACAAGGCGGGTACGCCGCGGTCGTCGCAACGTCGGGTCAGCGTGCCGTGCGGTTCGGGTCGACATCGCGAACCCTCTCGTGCCGGGACTCGGCTGCTTCGTGGATGTCCGAGGCCTGGAGACGGGCACCGCTGCCTTCTCGACGCTACGTCGTCGCACGGTATCTGTCGACCGGACCCTCACCGGTGCCCAGGGCGCGAAGCCGCGGGAATTCCTTCACCACCCGCCGACGGCGTCCCGTGTCCGAGATGCCGGCTCAGGTCTTGTTCCGTACCACACCGGCAACAGGCACCAGATTGCGCTCGAGGAGGGCGTAGGCCTCGGCGAGGTCCCTGACGCCTGCGGGACTGTTCCCCACCTTGGGCGCTGCTTTGACAATGGCCTCGAGGACGGCCTCGCGGGCCTGCTCGGTGAGGCTCTGACCGGACATGGGTAACTCCTCGTGCAGGCCCGCCCCGGCAGGGTGCCGGTCGGCCGCATCGCGCCAGTCTCCACCCGCCCGAGTACCTGGGTGAACCGGAGACGGGTTCGGCGGTGGTGCTCGCGTGGAGGAGACGGGTCGGCGACGGCTCGCGAGCCGGTCGAGCCGGGCGGTGGTGGGCCACCGCACCGCACCGCACAGATCATCGCCCCGCGTCGGGTTCGTTCGACGGCTCGCAGTTCCGCGCGCGCACCCGCTTCGCCGATCGATCGGCGGTGTAGCGTCGGTGGCGTCGAGGGCACAACGCACATGGGCGCACGGCCCACGTCGTCCCCGGTGAACACCGACACCGGACGGGCGACCGTGCGGAGGCTGGAGAGCCGACATGACGTCGGAACCCACCATCCCGAACGAGGGCAACCAGGGCGCGGAGCCCGTCGAGGTGTTCGGTCACGGCTTCACCGTGTCCGCCGAGGAACGTTCCCACGTGGTCGAACGTCTGGAGCACGTGCACCGCTACAGCGGTGGGGTGGAGCGCTACGAGGTCGGCCTGTTCCGCGAGCCCAACCCGCGTCTGGCGAAGCTGCGCGACCGCGTCGAGATCACGGGGATCGGGCCGGGGGTCACCGTGCGGGTCCACGCCAGCGGGCCGAGGCTCGAGCGTGCCCTCGCGGCGGCGCTCGCCAAGCTCGAGACTCGTCTGCACCGCCATCACGACCGGCGCCTTGAGCAGCAGCAGGGCACCGGGCATCAGGATCCGGTGATCGACACCACCGCGTGATCGTCCCCTGGACGCGGCACGACCGTCGCCGAGGTCGTCGCAACCACACGACGAGGCGGGGACTGAGCACCGACGAAAGTGGTCAGCGCGACCCTCTGCGGCGCTCGGCGATGTCGCGGGCCGCGCTCAGCGTCCGGGGGTCGAGCCGCCGGGTCACGATGTCGCGGGCGACCTCGGCCAACCGGAGGTTGTTGCCTCGTGAGTAGCTCCGCAGCTGTTCGAATGCCTGAGCCATGGGCACACCGGCATGCTGGGCGATGACGCCCTTCGCCTGTTCGATGACCACCCGGCTGTTCAGCGCGCTCTGCAGCTGCTCCGCGACGATCTCACCGCGGCGGATCGCCCGCTCCGCCAGGATGCCGATGGTCGCCACGTCGGCCAACGCCTGGCCCAGTGCCAGGTCGTCCGCCGGCAGCGGCCCGGGGCTGCGGTGCAGCAGGTTCAACGCACCGATCGCCTCGCCGCGCAACCGCAGCGGCAGGGCGTGCACGGACCGGAACGCCCCGCGCACGGCCACCGCGGCCACGAACCGGGGCCACCGGTCCGTCGCCGAGAGGTCGTCCACCGTCACCGCGGACGACGTCCGCACGCACTCCACGCAGGGACCCTCGCCCGCCTGCAGCTGCAGGAGCTCCATCAGCTCGGCGTCCTCGCTCGACGCCGCGACCGTGCGCAGGCCGCCGCTCGCGTCGACCAGCATGATCGCGGCCGCGTCGGACGCGAGGAGCTGGATGCTGTGCGCGATCAGCCGGTCCATGAGGTCGATCGTGTCGTAGTCGTCGACGAGGGTGTCCGCGAGCTCGACGAACGCCCGTGCGACCTGCTGCTCTCGGCCTCCTGCGGCCGACCGCGCCTCGGGATCCCGTGACTCGAACTGTCCCATCGTTACCTCGCCTCCTCCGTGAACACCAGCCGACGCTCCACCACGTCCCTCGCCACGTCGATCAGCAGACGCTGCTCGGCGAACGCCCGGGCCCGCATCCGGGCCAGTGCCTCCTCGGGACCGATCCCCAGCTGGACCAGGACCATCCCGGCGGCCTGGTGGATCTCCGGTCGCCCGAACACGCCGTCGCTCAGCCAACCGTCGTGCTCGGCGTCGACGACGAGGGCGCCGTTCCCGTCGCCGCGGACGCCGTTTCCCGGCCGCGTCCGCACCCCGAGCAGCAGGAGCCCGGCGATCTCGGCCGTCGCCAGCAGATCCTGCCACTGCCCGAGGGGGAACGTGCCCGTCCGGAGGCGGTAGAGGTCCATCACCCCGATGGTCACCGCCCCCCACCGCAGTGGCAGCGCGAACAGCGCCCGGACCGGGGTCCGCTCGGCCACCTCGGACGCGAACACCGGCCACCGCACCTGCTCGGCGGCTTCGGTGAGGTCGCCGACCAGCACCGGGGAGCCGCTCCTCGCGGCCTCGACGCAGGCGCCTTCGTTGAGGGTGGCCTGGATCTCCTCCAGCCTCAGAGCGGTCTCGTCGGTGGCCCACAACGTGCGCCGGGAGGCCTCCGCCGTCAGGACCGAGATCGCGGCCCCGTCGACGTCGAGGTACTCCACGCAGGCCTCGCAGACCCGGCGTGCGAGCTGTTCCTCGTCCAGGTCGTGCGCGACCAGGCGCGTGAGCCGAGTGGTGACCGCGCCGAGCTCAGTCACGGCGACACAGAGTGCTCCCGCGGTCCGTTTCAGAGCGGTTCACAGGCCTCCCACCCTCGCCATCGTCAGGGGATCGCGACGAGGACCTGGCCGGACACCGACGGTGAGGCGAGCATACCGGTCCACGGGATCGCGTGCAGTGCGGCTCAGGCCGTGCGCCGGCCGGTGGTCTCGCCCAGGCGGACGAGGATCTCGGTGGGCAGCTCCTCGATCTCGAGGGCGCCCCGCAGGCGCGGGAGGGCTTCGGTCGCGATGCGCTGCCGCAGCTCCGTGACCGGCGCGTCCTCCTCCGTGGTGACGGTGAGATGCAGCCGCGGCCGGAGGCGGGAGCCGGTGATCGCCGCCCGCGTCCGGCGCACGCCGGGATAGGCCTCGATCTCGTCGGCGACCGCGGTCGCTGCCGCGTCCGCGTCGAGCACCGTCGACCCGCCTGCGTCCTCGGTCGGCAGGTGCCAGGGTTCGCTGCCCGGCAGTCGCCGTCCGATCTGGGCCGCGAGCCACAGCAGACACAGCACCCCGACCAGCGCCGCGAAGGCGATCACGACGTACGCCAGCCACCCCGGCGCGGACGGACCGCCCGCGACGAGACCGTCGGCCGCGGCCTGGCCCGCCGACAGCGAAGCGAGCACACCGGTGCCGCGGAGCAGGACGTAGGCGCCGCCGAGCAGGAGGAGCACCCCCGCGAGGGTGAGCAGCGCGCGGTTGAGGCGTGCGGGCCGGTTCGGGGTCGCCATCACATGCTCCTCGCTCGGTTGATCGTCACCCGGCGCGGCCTGCGGATCACGCGAGCTCCCGGCGGGCGCGCACGGGCCGGTGCAGGGCGGTGACGGAGATGTCGACCCGGCGCGGCAGGAGCCCGGTCAGCGCCGTGACCCGCTCGACGACGTGCTCGCGGACCCGCTGAGTCACGAGGGCGACGGGGGCCGGATAGGCCACCGACAAGGTCACCTGCAGCGTCACGATCGTCCCGTCGACCCGGGCCCGGACGGTGGGGCTGCGGGCCGGCTCGTCGGCCCCGATCCGCACCCCGAGGACCCGGCCCGCCACCCCACCGACGTCGTCGACCTCGCCCGCGGCCCGAGCGGCGATCTTCTCCACCACCTCGTCGTCGACGCGTGTGCGGCCCGGTCCACCCGTGTCCTGGAGGTCCCCGAGCGCGGCATGGTCGACGGCGGCGCTCACCGGAGCGTCCGGTCGTAGGATCCCGCGCCGAACATCGACAGGTCGAGGCGGCCGTCCAGGTAGCGACAGACCGCCAGCCCCACCGCGCCGCAGACCAGGACGACGAGGAAGGCGCTGGATCCGCCGAAGACGATGGCGAGGCCGAGGGTGAGCCCGGTGATCAGCCCGAGAAGGGTCGCGTTCATGAGGGGTTCTCCTCGTGGAGGGGCCGGGGACGGCCTGGACGGTCCCCCGCAGGCGCCGGGTGACCGGTGATGTGGATCTCCACGCCGTCGGCGTGCGCCACGGGCGGCGCGGCCCGGTCGAGGGGGCCCGCGGTCACTGGACGCGCGGTTCCCGCGGCTCGGCGCGGTCCGGAGCGCTCCCTCCGTCGCTGCCACCGTCGTCGTCGGAGGGCAGGTGGACGTCGTTGACGCTGATGTTGACCTCCACCACCTCCAACCCGGTCATCCGCTCCAACGAGGTGATCACGTTGCCCCGCACGGCCTTGGCCAGCTCGACGATCGCCACGCCGTACTCGACGACCAGCTCCAGGTCGACCGCGGCCTGGGTCTCCCCCACCTCGACGGTGACGCCCTGGCTCGCGTTGGTGGTGCCGCCCGGGATCCGCTCCCGGATCGCGCCGAACGCACGGGCGGCGCCACCGCCGAGCATGTGGACGCCGTTGATCTCCCGGGCGGCGAGGCCCGCGACCTTGGAGACGACGGTCTCCGCGATGTGTGTGTTGCCCTGGCTCGTGGCCAGGGCCGTGCCGCTGGTGTTCCCGGCCGGCCCGGTCGAGGTGCGGGGTGCGGGCGTCGTGGAGCTGTTGGTGCCGGTCGGGGTGCTGTTCGAAGTGGTCGGTGTCGTCATGGAGGTCCTCCCGGTGGCGACTGGTGGTGCTCAGGTCCGGCGGCGGAGCCGGGCGAGGCGGCGCGCGGTCGGCCAGCGGACGGCGTCGACCCAGCCGAGCCGCTCGAGCGCCCAGATCACGCGGGCGGTCGGATCGACCTGGCCGCGGGCGATGCCGTGCCGCGCGCAGGTCGGGTCCGCGTGGTGCAGGTTGTGCCAGGACTCGCCCATGGACAGGACCGCGAGCGGCCACACGTTCGTCGCCCTGCCGGATCCGTCCCAGGGGCGGGTGCCGACCATGTGGCAGATCGAGTTGATGGACCAGGTGACGTGGTGCAGGACCGCGACGCGGACCAGCCCCGCCCAGAAGAACGCCGTGAACGCGCCCCACCAGGACATCGTCGCCAGGCCGCCGATCAGGGCCGGGGTGAGCAGGCTGAGCACCGTCCACAACGGGAACAGGGCGCTGATCCGGACGATGTCGCGGTCGGCGAGCAGGTCGGGCGCGAATCGGTCGGCGTTGGTGTGGTCCCGGTCGAACAGCCAGCCGAGGTGAGCGTGGAAGAACCCCCTGGCCAGCGCGAGGGGCGTGGTCCCGTAGAGCCACGGGGAGTGCGGGTCGCCCTCCTTGTCGGTGAACGCGTGGTGCCGGCGGTGGTCGGCGACCCAGCCGATGACGTCACCCTGCATCGCGAGACTCCCGGCGATGGCGAGCCCGTTGCGCAGCGGGGGACGGGCCGCGAACCCGCGGTGGGTGAAGTAGCGGTGGAACCCGACGGTGACACCGAACCCGGAGAGGAAGTAGAAGCCGACGGCGAGCCCGACGTCGAGCCACGACAGTCCCCAGCCCCAGGCCAGCGGCACGGCTCCGACCAGCGCCAGCATGGGCAGGATGGTGAAGGCGTAGACCAGACCCGCCCGGCTGCGCGACTCGCGCCCTGAGAGGACGGGCTTGGCCGGGGTGCCGGCGGCGGCTGCCGGAGGAGCCGGGGTCCGGTCGGTGGTGATGGGGTCTGCGGTCATGGGTGCTCTTCTCGATCGGTGTCGCGCACGGCGCGGATGCGTCGTGGTGGAAACCGCCGAGGTCAGGAGCGGAGACGGGCGCCCCTCCGCGAAGCGGGCCGGAGGACACGGGCGTCGAGACAAGGTTACCCACGAACGGAGTGCCCAAGCATCGGGCGGACGGGCCGTCCGAGTTGCCCACCCCGGCACACGGGCCTACCGTCGGGCCCCGATTTCGTCCGCCCTGCGCCCCGGACCCCGGCGTGGTTGACCACGATCCGTTCCCGATCCACGCAAGGGGCCGACCATGCCAGTGCGCACACCCACCCGCTCCCGTCCACCCGGCTCCGCCCGGGCCCACGACCAGGCCTGCAGAGGCGACGCGTGATCGCCGACGAGCAGGTCGTCCTGGTCGATCCGGACGGTCGCGCCGTCGGCACCGCCGACAAGCAGACCGTGCACGGTGCCGACACGCCACGCCATCTCGGCTTCTCCTGCTACGGCTTCGACGCCGCCGGACGGGTGCTGGTCACCCAGCGCTCACGTCTCAAACGGACCTTCCCCCTGGTCTGGTCGAACACCTGCTGCGGCCATCCCGCCCCGGGAGAGTCCCCCGATGACGCCGTGCGTCGCCGGCTGCCCTACGAACTCGGCGTACCTCCGGTCGACGTGCACCTCGTGCTGCCCGACTTCACCTACCGGGCCTCGTCGGGCGGCATCGAGGAGAACGAACTCTGCCCCGTGCTGGTCTGCCGGATAGAGGACGTGCCGCTCGCCCGGCCCGACGAGGTCGAGACCTGGCAGTGGTGGTCCTGGGGCCACCTACTGGAGGAGGCCGCGTCCCCCGACTCGGTCCTGTCGCCCTGGGCCCGGCTGCAGGTCCCGCTCCTGGCCGCCTCCGGGCAGGTGGAGCTCGCAGTGGGTTCCGCCCTTCGCTGAGCGGACGCCGCCGGGCCACAGCGGTCCCGCCGGACCGCGTTCCGAGAGACCGTGAGCATGTCGCTCCGGACCGAGACGGCCACCCGTGGCGTTCCGTCACGGCTCGGTACGGGTTGTCGTCCGGGAGCCGGCCGGTGAACCGCCCGTAGGCACCCAGGATCAGGAGCATCCCGCCCGCGACCAGACTGAAGATCACGTTCGGCATCCCGAACGCGAGGACGTTGAGATCGGAGTCGAGCACGAGGACGCTGCCGATCCCGACCAGCATGAACGTGATCCCCACGACGACGATGACCGTCGAGGACAACCGGCCGCCGCGGATCGCGGCCACGATCAGGATCGCACCCACGACGAGCGAGATGATCGACAGCAACCTGTTGGACGACAGTCCCAGCACGACCTGTCCGCGCGTGGAGAACATCCCGATCCGGTTGACGATGCCGACGATCCCGAAGGCGCCGAGGCCGAGGCCGAGCACGAGCCCACCCACCCGGTGCAGGGCGTCGAGATGGCGGAACGAGTCGCCCCACGAGGGGCGCCGGCCGGCGAGATGGCGGCTCATCGGACCACCCGGGCCGATCGGGGCGCCGCTGAGCCGCCCCGTGGCGTGCCGGGGTCCTGCCCCGTGGTCCCGGGGACCTCGACGGACAGGGCGGCGACGTGCGTGGTGCCGGTATCGGTGGTGGTCATGGTGCTTCTCCTCGAGTGGGGAGCGGGGGGACGGTGTGCCTGTCGTCGCGCCGGCTCGACACCGCCGTCACTCCGGTCGGCGCGTGTCGACGGGCATCCGGCCCTCCTCGATGACTGTGGTTGCGACGTCACGCAGCTCGACGTCGAAGTGCTGCGAGGTGCGCCGGAGCAACTCGAACGCCTGGCCCTCCTCGATCGGCGAGCTGGCGGCGGAGCGACGTCTCACGCCGCCCCGGCGAAGCCGTGGCGGGTCGAGGTGGACGCGGGCTCCCGATGCCACACCGGCGACGGGTCGGGGAACCTTCGACCCCGCGCCGACGCACGAAGAAGCCCCGGGTCACCGCGATGACTGAGCCTGAGCTACACCGAGGTCCGGGGCGTAAGCGGAGCACTGTGATTCACGATGAACGTAGGCTCGGTGCCAGGGCGCCGCAACCCGGCCACCGGCGCCGGTCGCCCGATCGTTCCGCGGGAATCGCGGCGCCCCAGTGGTGGTGACGAGTCCCACCGCGCGCTTTCGGTGTATCGATCACGAGCAGGGGCATCCCGGGGTTGTCACGTTGTGCAACAGCGCCGCGCGGCCCATGCACGATCCTTCGTTGCTCCGCACGGTTCTGCGCGCCGCCACCGACGCTTCTCCTCGGGCGGTCGTCGATCCGCGCGGCTCCTCCCGAGTTGCCCACCCACCGCGGCCCGCTTAGCGTCGACGCGGAGCAGCGCGATCTCGACCTTCATGCCCCGGACCCGGCGTGGCGTACGACCACCCGCGTACCGGGGCCTCGTCGTCTCCTGGCCGTCTCACGCCGGTCCGGGTCCGACCGCCCCGCTGCGTCCCGATCCCGTCGAGCATGAGCGGGTCGGCCGAGTCCGACCGCTGTCGCCGCAGATCTCCACTCGACCCAAGGGATCATCGATGTCCTCTCGCAACACCGTCCTCCGCAGCCTCCACGACGTCGGCCTCGCCGCCTGGTTCGGCGGCTCGCTCGCCGGCGCGGTCGCCGTGAACGGCGCCGCCGCCGACCTGCCCGACCCGACACGACGGCTGAAGACCGCGAACACCGGCTGGGCCCGCTGGACCCCCGTCAACGCCGCAGCGATCGCCGCGCACCTGATCGGCGGCGCCGGCATCCTGAGCGCCAACCGCACACGGGTCGGGACCCAGGCCGGGGTCAAGGCGTCCACCGTCTCGAAGCTGGCCCTCACCGCCGCGGCACTGGGGACGACCGCCTACAGCGGCGTGCTCGGTAGCCGGCTCCGCAAGGCCGAGGGAGTTCCGGTCGAGGGCGCCACCGACCCGGCCCCGGTCACCCCACCCGGGGTGGCGGCCACCCAGAAGCAGCTCGACGTCTGCCAGTGGGTGATCCCCGCCCTGACCGCCGGCATGCTGGTCCTGACCGCGGTGCACGGTGAGCAGCAGCGCCCCGGGCAGCAGCTCGCGGGTGTCCTCGGCGCTCCCGGCCGGTGGCTCCGTGCCGCCGCGTGACCCGGCCACCCCGGCCTCCTCACCACCCGGCTCGACCGCACGCGGATCGAGCCCACCCCGATCGGAGTACCACCGATGAGCAGTTCCGCCACCTCCCCCTCTGACACCGACCGCCGCAGCCCGTTGCGCCTCGCCGCCGCCGGCGTGGGCGCGGTCTTCCTCCTCGTCGGCATCCTCGGCTTCGTCCCCGGCGTCACCAGCGGCTACGACCAGCTGACGTTCGCCGGCCATGAGTCCGGCGCCCTCCTGCTCGGGGTGTTCGCCGTCTCGATCCTGCACAACCTGGTCCACCTGGCCTTCGGAGTCGCCGGGCTGGCCCTCTCCCGCCGCGCCGACACCGCCCGCAACTACCTGCTCTACGGCGGCATCGTCTATGCGGTCCTCTGGATCTACGGGCTCGTGATCGACCACGACAGCGACGCCAACGTCGTGCCGGTCAACTCGGCCGACAACTGGTTGCACCTCGGCCTCGCCGTCCTGATGGTCGCCCTCGCCCTCGTCCTCGGACGCCGCGCGAGCCGATCCGAGGGGATCGGGTGACGACCCGCGACCGCCTCGCGGAACTGTCCGCTGCCGGGGTCTCGGTCTGGCTCGACGACCTCTCCCGCGAACGCCTCCGCTCCGGCACCCTCGCCGCGCTGATCCGCGACCGCAGCGTGGTCGGGGTGACGACCAACCCCACCATCTTCGCGACCGCCCTGTCGCAGGGCGATGCCTACGACCCGCAGGTCCGCGAGCTCGCGTCCGCAGGCGCCGACGTCGACGCGGCCATCCGCGCCGTCACGGTCGCCGACGTGCAGGAGGCCTGTGACCTGTTCCGCGGGACCTGGGAGAACAGCGGCGGCGTCGACGGCCGGGTGTCGCTCGAGGTCGACCCGACCCTCGCCCACGACTCCGACGCGACCGTCGACGACGCGATCGACCTGTGGAGGTCCGTCGACCGCCCCAACCTGCTGGTGAAGATCCCTGCGACCGAGCAGGGCATTCCGGCGATCGTCCGCGTGCTGGCCGAGGGCGTCAGCGTGAACGTCACCCTGATCTTCTCCGTCGAACGCTACGAGCGCGTCGCCGAGGCGTACCTCGACGGACTCACCCTGGCCGAGCGCAACGGCCACGACCTGCGCGGGATCGCCTCGGTCGCGTCGTTCTTCGTCTCCCGCGTCGACGGCGAGATCGACCGCAGGCTCGACGCCCTCGACACGGACGACGCCCGAGCCCTGCGGGGCAGGGCCGCGGTGGCGAACTCGCGGCTGGCCTACGCCGCCTTCGACGCGGTCACCGCCTCCGAGCGCTGGGAGCGGCTGCGTGCGCGCGGTGCGACCCCACAACGTCCACTGTGGGCCTCCATCGGGGTCAAGAACCCCGACTACCCCGACACGCTGTACGTGTCCGAGCTGGTGGTCGCCGGCACCGTCAGCACGATGCCGGAGAAGACGCTGCAGGCCTTCGCCGACCACGGCGACACCACCGGCGACCGCGTCACCGGGTACGCCGACGACGCCCGTGCGGTGTTCGACGGGCCGGAGGCGGTCGGGATCGACCTCACCGAGGTCTTCCTCGCCCTCGAGAGCGACGGCGTGGCCGCCTTCGAGAAGTCCTGGCTCGAGCTCCAGGACACCGTGCGGCAGCAACTCGCCGCCGCCCAGCACTGACCCGACCGAGAGGAACCCCATGTACCTGCACGTGCAACGCCTGATCAACGAGATCGTCCCCGACGAGCCGGACCCGGCCGCCGCCAACGCCCTCCAGGAGGGCCTGGGCGGCCAGTTCGGCGAGATGCGCACGATGATGCAGTACCTGTTCCAGAGCATGAACTTCCGCGGCGCCACCGCGAAGCCCTACCGCGACCTCCTGCAGGGCATCGGGACCGAGGAGATCAGCCACGTCGAACTCATCGGCACCACCATCGCCCGGCTCACCGACGGTTCCCCTCACTACAAGGGTTCGGCCACCAAGCCGGTCGACGAGCCCGGCAAGGGCGGGAACACTCCGCTGGCCGACGCCCTGAGCGTGGGCAACATCCACCACTACCTGGTCGGGGCGCAGGGCGCACTCCCCGTGGACGCCGCCGGGAACCCGTGGTCGGGCTCCTACGTCTACAACAGCGGCAACCTCGTGCTCGACCTGCTCTACAACCTGATGCTCGAGTCCACGGGTCGCCTGCAGAAGTGCCGCATCTACGAGATGACGGCCAACAAGACCGCGCGGGCCACGATCGCCTACCTCATCGTGCGCGACCAGGCCCACGAGAACGCCTACGCGAAGGCGCTGGAGAGCCTCGGCATCGACTGGGGCAGGTCCCTGCCGATCCCGAAGACGGACGCCGAGCGGTTCCCGGAGGTGAAGGTCCTCCTTGACCAGGGCCTGCACCTCAAGCAGTACACCTTCGACCTCGACAACCTCTCGGAGGCCGGGAAGATCTTCCGCGGCGCGGCACCCGCGGCCACGGAGGGCGACACGCTGACCACCGAGCAGATGCCCGAGGGATTCCCGCAGGACATCGCCGTCGAGCGGCCTGAGGAGTTCGCGCCCGGCCTCGATCCCGCACTGCTCGAACTCGTGCAGCAGACGGCCGAGCTCGAGCTGGCCACCGCGGACCGCCCCGCAGGCAGCTAACGCTCGACGGACGGCCTCGATGCTCCCGGTGCCCCTGGATCCAAACCCGGCGCAGGGCACTCCCGCTCGCACTCGACGGCCCGTCGCACGGAGTACCGTGAAGAGGTCGCTCCGGACCGAGGCGACTGCACGTGGCGACTCCGCCACGCGTCCGCCGAACCGGAGAGAGCCGACATGTCAGCAGCCTCCCGTGCGCCCGGGCGCACTGCCCCGGTCCCGTCGGACGAGTACGAGACGATCAGGCGCCGGCACAACGTCGTCGTGACCGGTCGTCGTGACGGTCCGGTCGTCGTCCTGGCCCACGGTTTCGGCTGCGACCAGAACATGTGGCGGTTCGTGCTCGACGACCTGGCCGCTCGATGCACGGTCGTCCTCTTCGACCACGTGGGCGCCGGCCGCTCGGACCTCTCGGCGTGGTCGGCGGAGCGCTACGGCAGCCTCGACGCCTACGCCTCGGACGTCGTCAACCTCTGCCGGGCGCTCGATCTGGGTGAGGTGGTCTACGTCGGACACTCGGTCAGCGCGTCGGTCGGTGTGCTCGCCGCGATCCGCGCACCGGAGCTGTTCGCCGGTCTCGCCCTGCTGACGCCCTCCCCCCACTACCTCGAGGACGGCGACTACCACGGCGGGTTCACCGCCGACGACATCGAGGAGCTCCTCACCGCCCTGGACAGCAACTACCTCGGCTGGTCCGCCACGATGGCGCCGGTGATCATGGGCGCTCCCGGGCAGCCCGAGCTCGCCCGAGAGCTCTCCGACAGCTTCTGCCGGGCAGATCCGCAGGTCGCCGCGGTGTTCGCGCGAGCGACGTTCCTGGCCGACAACCGGTCCGATCTCGCGAAGGTCACGACACCGAGCCTGGTCGTCCAGAGTGCCCAGGACTCCATAGCCCCGCCGGAGGTCGGCCGGTACGTCCACCGCCAGATGGCCGGGAGCCGCCTGGTGGTCCTGGACACCACCGGCCACTGCCCCCACATGAGCTCACCCGAGGTCACCGCCCGCGCGCTGCTCGACTTCGTGTTCTCCGACCTGGTCGCCGTCGCCTGATGACCGGCGCGCCGCGCGAGCCGGCGGCCTTCCCGGGGACCTTCGCCGATCTGGCGCCCTGCGGGCTGCTGGTCCTGGATCCGGGCGGCACCGTGCTGCACGTCAACGCCACCCTGCTCGGCTGGGTGGGCCGGGACCGGGACGCCGTCGAGCACCGGGTGCGCTTCGCCGACCTGCTCTCGGTGGGCGGGCGGATCTACTACGAGACCCACGTCGCCCCGCTCCTCATGGGCCGGGGCCGGGCGGAGGGCATCGCCGCCGAGCTGCGTGCGGCCGGTGGCCGGCGGCGGCCCGTCCTGATCACCGCCGTCACGGACGTGGACGACCCGGCCGGAGAGGTCCGGGTCGTGGTGTACGACGCCGGCCCGCGCCGGGCCTACGAGGACGAACTGCTCAGGGCTCGTCACGAGGCCGAGCAGGAACGCGCCGTCAGCCAGACCCTCGCCGCCACCCTGCAGCAGACGCTGCTCCCGCCGGCCCTCCCCGCGGTGCCCGGCCTCGCGGCCGCCGCGGCCTACCACAGCGCGTCGCCCGACCAGGTCGGCGGAGACTTCTACGACCTCTTCCCCCTCGTCGGGAGCCGGTGGGGCCTGTTCCTCGGCGACGTGTGCGGCAAGGGCGCCGACGCCGCCGTGCTCACCTCGCTGGCCCGCTACACGCTGCGCGCGGCTGCCGCCCACGACCCCGATCCCGTCTCCGGTCTGCGGTCCCTGCACTCGGTCCTGATGCAGAACGCCGGCGACGGCGCCCTGCGCCGCTTCTGCACCGTCCACAACGCGACACTCTCCCGGACGGCGGACCGGACCTTTGCCCTCGACCTGGCCAGCGGTGGACACCCGGCCCCGGTTCTCGTGCGCGCCGACGGCGCCACCGGTCTCGTCGACGTCGACCACGGCCAGCCCGTCGGGCTCATCCGCGACCCCTCCTTCGGCCGCACCACGGTCCTCCTGCACCCCGGGGACACCATGCTGCTCTACACCGACGGTCTCACCGAGGCCCGCCTGCCCCCCGACGCTGCCGCGGTCGCCGACACCGGGCCGGCGCCGTACGCCTCACGACACGGCCGGATGGACGAGGACGGCCTGCTGGAACTCGTGACGAGCCTCGGACCCGTTGCGCCCGAAGCACTGGTCCAGGCCGTCACCACCTTCCTTGTCAGCCTCGGCGAGGGCCTCGAGGACGACGTCGCGATCCTGGCGTTGGGGGTTCCCGCCTGACACGCGCTGCCGCAACGTCTGGCAGACCTGCGGGGGCGCGTGGCGCAGGACCTCCCACTCGCGGCCGGTGACGCCGAGCGCACGCAGGGCCGGCGGGACCACCGTCCCGTCCCGCCCCGGGCGGGGAAACCGGCAGGCCGAGCATCCGCAGCCGCTCTCGGCACCAGCGCACGAGTCGCACCTCGCCGGCCGGTTCCCAGCGCGTCAACGCCTCGCGGAGCAGCACCTCGGCGTCGAATGCGGCCGTGGCGCCGGTCGGGCCGATCATCAGGCTGCGTTGGAACAGGCGCTCGTGATCGCGACCGGCGAGGCTCGCGTCGGCCGCCTCGACGAGCTCCCGCAACCGTGCGAGGGCACCGGCCCGTGCGGCGACGACCGCGTCGCCGTACTGCAGTGCGGCCCGGTTGGCGACCTGCCCCCGACCCGCAGCAGGACGCGGACCGAATGGATGAGCGGCCGTCAACGAACGGGGTCGTGCCAGGAGTCCCCCTCGGGCAGCAGGTCGTCGGCCTCCTTGGGCCCCCAGGTGCCGCGCTGGTAGCGCTGCAGGGGCACGACGTCGCCGAGGATCGGGTCGACCACCCGCCAGGCGGCCTCGACGGTGTCCTGCCGGGCGAACAGGATCCGGTTGCCGTCCAGGGCCG